>NZ_JBSGBY010000775.1:0-3365 GCF_053601505.1 Nocardia sp. NPDC004722 | reverse complement strand
GCAGTGATCGCGTTCCCACGGCGATCACCGCGCGTTTCGTGGTGACCGCATACCGGGTGCGCCGCCGCAGCCATCGTTTCCGGAAGATCCGGCCCGCCGCCGTGTACAGGCCCGAATACGCGAACAGCAGGCCGATAATCCCGAAGGGGAAGATCGCTCCTCCCGAAAACGCCACGGCCAGTGGGGGTATCGACCCGGCGGTGAACACCAGTCCGAGCGGGATCTCGAAGAAGTCGGTCACGGTGAACAACGCATCGGGGTCCGGACCGCCCAGCCACAGCAGTTGCTCATCCGCCCGCAGTTGCCGATGGATCCTGAAATCGAGCCCTTCGGCCACTGCCCCTCCTGAAACGAAACACCGAACACAGTGTGGCGCAGGACCGGTGGTCCTACCGCCGAAGATGCTGGGTGAGGAAGAGGGCGGCACGGTCGAGGGCCAGGTCGGCCTCGTCGAGGATTCCGGTGAAGGCTTGGAAGACGTGGGGGACATCGGCGGTGATGTCGAGGATGACATCCACACCGGCCGCTCGCGCGCGGGCGGCCAGGCGGGTGGAGTCGTCGAGGAGCATCTCATTGGTGCCCGCCTGCAACAGGATCGGCGGGAAGCCGGTGAGGTCGGCGAGGATCGCCGGGCTGAGCAGCGGCTGGTTGGGATCCTGCCCGGCCAGGTACAGGCCGCCGGTCTGCGCGAGGCCCTCGTGGCTGAACAGGGGATCGGCGGCGTCCTTGGTGGTCATGCTCTCGCCGGAACGGGTCGAGTCGAGTCCGGGGGAGAAGGCCACGATCGCCGCGGGCAGCGGCAGACCCGCGTCTCTCGCGGCGAGGCAGGTGGTGACGGTCAGCCCGCCGCCGGCGGAATCGCCCGCGAACACGATCCGCGAGGGATCCTCACCGCTGTCGAGCAGGGCGCGGTAGGCGGCGAGGGTGTCCTCGATCGCGGCGGGGAAGGGGTGCTCGGGCGCGAGCCGGTAGTCCACCGAGTAGGCCCGGAATCCGGTGCGCGTCACCAGATTCGCGGTCAGCGACATCGCCGTCTGCGGTGAACCGTAGACGAAGCCGCCCCCGTGGAAGTACAGGATCGTCCCCGGTGCCGGGTTCGCCTCCGGTTCGACGAGCACGGCGGGCCGGTCCCCGAGCGTCACCGTGCGGGTGCGTATCTCGCTCGGCACGTTCATCCGGGCCATGAGCTCCCGGAATCCCGCACGGATCTCCTCGACCGACCGAGGTCCGGGCGGTGGCGTCTGACGCAGCAGCGTGTCGATCTTCGCGCGTTGCTCTCTGCTCATGTTCACCTTCCCTGGAAGTATCTTCCTCTACAATATATTCCATGGAAGCTAAATCAAGGGCGCGGGCGGTGGACCTGCCCACCTTGTTCGCCGACCTGGTCCGGTGCGAGACACGGCTCTACAACGCACTCAACGATCGCCTTCGTGAGGAGCACGGCCTGCTCACCTCACAGTTCGAATCCCTGCGCTACCTGCGCGACCACCCCGGCGCCCGGGTGGCCGACCTCGCGACCGAGTTCGCCGCGGGCGTCGGCGCGATGAGCAAGGGCGTCGACCGCCTGGAGAACCAGGGCTGGGTGGCCCGCCACCCCAACCCCGCGGACCGCCGCTCCTCCTTGCTGGAACTGACGAAATCCGGTCTCCACCTGCTCGAGTCGGCCGAACGGACCTTCGCTCAGCACCTGACCGAACTCCTCGTCGACCCCCTCCCCGACGCCGCGCTACCACCTCTCGCACAAACCCTCGCGCACCTACGCGCCCACCTCGAACACGCCCGCATCGGCCTCCCCGCGGGCTGAGCCGGAACGCACCTACCAGGCCACGGTCTTGCCGAGGTAGTCCAGATATTGCAGTCCCGGCTTACCGTGCTGCGCATCGATGGTGGTGACGAGGTGCGGAATGCTGTCGCCGATGGTGAGCGGCGCATCAGGCCCACCGACATCGGTCTTGACCCAGCCGGGCGCAAGCAGCAGCAGCGTGCGCGAGTCGCCGCGATGCCGCGCCGCATAACTCCGCATCAGCTGGTTGAGCGCGGATTTACTGGCGCGATAGATCTCGAACCCGCCACGCTCATTATTGGCGATGCTCCCCTGACCGGACGACATGATCGCGACGGTCCCGTCCGCGGCAACCAAATCCCCCAACGTCTCGACCACCCGCATCGGACTGAGCGCATTGGTCACCATCACCCGATTGAACTCCTCCGTGGCAATGCTCACCGGCGTCTCCTCCGCGTCATTCGTAACCCCCGCATTCACGAACAACAAATCGAACCTCCGAGCCCCCAGCCGCCCGCGAAGCCCCCGAACCTGTTCTGGCACAGTAATATCCACCCGCTCAATCTCGAGCGCCTCCCCAACCCCCTCCCGCAACTCATGCAACGGCGTCCGCCCCTCCCCCCGCACGGTCGCCACCACCCGAGCCCCCCGCCCCGCATACTCCCCAGCAATCGCACACCCCAACCCCCGCGAAGCCCCGATAAGCAAAACGGCCTTGTTAGGACTGCCACTCACAAGCGCTCCCGTCGTCGAGACACCCGCCCGGCCAAGAACCACACCTACTCCACCCTATCCATCACCCCACCAAACCCCCGCGACAGACTCTCGCAAGCGCGCGATCGCGTTGCTCTTCGAATCGTGCGATCCCGCTCCGCATCGTGTCGAGATACTCACCGAGTTCATTGCGGCTACGGTCGCCTCGGGCACCGAAATCGTTGCGCTCGAATATCTTCCACGCGCGAAGGACCGGCAGCACGACCTCTTCGAGGTGCTGTCGCGGGTCGTAAATGCCGTGCTTGGCCATCAGCACGGCATTGCGCCGCCAATTGGGCATCCCGGCACCCGGCATCTGGAAGTTCCTCAGCATGAGCGTGATTGCCTCGATCGCCTGGTCAGGTGCGAGTTCCAGGGCGGCGGCGCAGAGGTCGCGGTAGAAGATCATGTGGAGGTTCTCGTCGGCGGCGATGCGTTGCAGCATCCGGTCGGCGATGGGATCGTGGCACACCTTGCCGGTGTTGCGGTGGCTGACGCGGGTGGCCAGCTCTTGAAAGGTCACGTACGCGATGGAATGCAGAAACCCCATGCCGACAAGGTTTTCGGTGTCCGCGCCCTTGTCCCGGGCGATGCTCATGGCCGAGAATCCGGCGGTCATGTGGGCCATGCGGGCCTGTTCGAGGGCCACCGGATCGACTCCGCGGGTGACCACCAGGTAGTCCCGCATCACGATGCCGTGCCGGTTCTCCTCGGCTGTCCACCGCCCGACCCAGGTGCCCCACGCGCCGTCCTGGGAGAAGTTCTCGGCGATCTCGCGGTGGTAGGACGGCAGGTTGTCCTCGGTCAGCAGGTTTGTGATCATCGCGAC
>NZ_JBSGBY010000774.1:0-3370 GCF_053601505.1 Nocardia sp. NPDC004722 | reverse complement strand
CGGATCGCCGGTAGCTCCGGGTCCAGCAGCAGACTGCGATACACCAGCACCGCGACACCGAAGCGGTCGCTGTAACCGTCGTGGCCGGGGATCCCGTCGAAGAGCACCCGCGGATCCCGCCACCCGTCCGCGACCGGGTGCGCCACCGGCCGCGCGTGCGCCGAACGCAAGCCCTCGCCGCCCAGCAGATACGCGCTCGATCCGGACCACAGCAGATTGTGCGGCGCGATATCGCCGTGCACCAGATCGTTGCGCTCCAACGCCTCGAAGAGCTCGCAGAACCGGATCACCACCGCGACACGGTATTCCGCGTCGAACGGCTGACCCGTCCCGTACAGCTGATCGAGCGTCCGCGGGCCGCGGTCGGGCCGCAGGAATTCGCCCGGCACGGCAGGCAGGACCACCCCGGCGAGCGCACCGTCGGCCCACACCGCGTCGATCGGCCAACTGATCGTCACCGCCGCGGCGTCCCCCCGCGCTTCCGCGCCCAGCACGATCCCGCGCCCGGTGGCCACCACCTTGCCGACCCGATCGTGTTCCTCGGGATCGGTCAGCGGCAGCGTGAAGGCGCGGTACAACCGTTCCCGGCCCGCCTGATCCCGGCATGCGTGCAGCCAGGCGCGGCCGTACCCGACGCTGACCGCCTCGCCCGCGACCTCGTAGGTATCGCCGGACGAACCGGTCACCCGGAATCCGGCATCACGATCGGCCACATCCCCCTCCATCCCTTCGCGGCCCACCGTATCGGGCACCCCCGGTAGCACGCCAACCGAGCGAGCACGCCACCGGAGCACCCCCGCGAAAACGAACGCACCCGCCCCAGCCAGGCTGGAGCGGGTGCGAAAGGCGTTGTGCGGAGGCTACTCCGGGCGCAGGGTCAGAATGCGCGGGCCGTCCTCGGTGACCGCGACCGTGTGCTCCCAGTGCGCGGCACGCGAACCGTCATCGGTGACGACGGTCCAATTGTCGTCCAGCTCATGGGTTTCCGTGGTGCCGAGGGTGAGCATGGGCTCGATGGCCAGCACCGAACCGACCCGCAACTCGGGGCCCTTACCGGGCGCGCCCTCGTTCGGCAGGAACGGATCCATGTGCATCTCCCGGCCGATGGCGTGACCGCCGTACCCGGAGACGATGCCGTACTTGCGATCGTGCAGCTTCTCCGCGGCGTAGGTGCCCTGCTCGATGGCGTGCGAGACGTCGAAGAGCCGGTTGCCGGGAAGCATGGCGGCGATCCCCGCCTCCATGGACAGCCGCGTCGCCTCCGACAGCAGGCGATCCGCCTCGATGATGGTGCCGACACCGAAGGTCCAGGCCGAATCGCCGTGCCAGCCCTCGAGAATGGCGCCGCAGTCGATGGAGACCAGGTCGCCCTCGACGAGCACATCGTCCTTGGACGGGATGCCGTGCACCACACGGTCGTTCACCGACGAGCAGATGGAACCCGGAAAACCGTGGTAACCCAGGAACGACGGGATCGCCCCGGCCTCACGAATCACCGACTCGGCCACTTCATCCAATTCCAGGGTGGAGACCCCGGGCTTGGCGGCAGCCCGCACCGCCACCAGCGCACGACCGACGATAGCGCCGGCCGCCGCCATGGCGTCCAGTTCACCGGCGGTGCGGAAGGGCACCACCTTCTTGCTCTTACGGCCGAAGACCATTCAGTGCCCCAGCGCCTTCAGCGCCCGCGTGTTGACCTCTTCGATCTCGCCGACGCCCTCGACGGAGACAACCTGACCGTCGTAGTGCTCGAGCAGCGGCTCGGTCTCCTCGCGGTAGACGCGCATGCGGTTGCGGATGACCTCTTCGGTGTCGTCGCCGCGGCCGCGGGCCAGCATGCGCTCGACCACCACGTCCTCGTCGACCACGAAGGACAGCACGGCGTCGAGCTCCTTGCCCGACTCCTTGAGCATCTTCTCCAGCGCCTCGGCCTGATCCACGGTGCGCGGGTAGCCGTCCAGGATGAAACCGTTGACGGCGTCGGGCTCACCGATGCGGGCCTCGACCATGCGGTTGGTCACGTCCGAGGGCACCAGGTTGCCGGCGTCCAGGTACTGCTGCGCCTCGCGGCCCAGCGCGGTCTGCTCCGCGATGTTGGTGCGGAAGAGGTTCCCGGTGGAGATGTGCGGAACACCGAGCTTTTCGGACAACAGTTCGGCCTGGGTGCCTTTACCGGCGCCGGGCGGTCCGAGCAGTACGAGTCTCACTTCAGGAACCCTTCGTAGTTACGGTTCATCAACTGGCTCTCGATCTGTTTCACGGTATCGAGGCCGACGCTCACAATGATCAGCACCGAGGTGCCACCGAACGGCAGGCTGGACATGCCGCCGCCACCGGAACCGATACCCAGCAACAGGTTCGGCAGCACAGCGACAGCACCGAGGTACAGCGAACCGGGCAGGGTGATCCGGCTGAGAACGTAGTTCAGGTAATCGGCCGTCGGCTTGCCCGGGCGATAGCCCGGGATGAATCCGCCGAACTTCTTCATCTCGTCCGCGCGCTCCTCCGGATTGAAGGTGATCGCGACATAGAAGTAGGTGAAGAAGACGATCAGCGCGAAGTAGATCGTCACATAGGCCGGGTTGGTCGGATTGACCAGGTACTTCTGGATCAACTCCTGCCACTTGGCGGGGTTGCCGGAGCTCTTCTGGGTCAACTGCGCCAACAGGTTCGGCAGATACAGCAGCGAGGACGCGAAGATGACCGGGATGACACCCGCCTGATTCACCTTCAGCGGCAAGTAGGTCGACGACCCGCCGTACATCTTGCGGCCCACCACGCGCTTGGCGTACTGCACCGGAATCCGGCGCTGGCCCTGCTCCACGAAGATGACGCCGATGATCACGACGAAAGCGGCGAAACCGACCAGGATCGTGGTCATCAGGCCACGGCTGTCGTAGATCTGCTTGCCCTGCGACGGAATTCGCGCCGCGATACCCGCGAAGATCAGCAGCGACATGCCGTTGCCGATACCGCGCTCGGTGATCTGCTCGCCGAACCACATGACCAGGGCGGCGCCGGCGGTCATGACCAGCACGATGATGATCATGCCGAAGATGGAGGTGTCATCGAGAATCGGCTTGGAACAGCCGCGCAGCAGCTGACCACGCGAGGCGAGCGCGACCAGACCGGTCGACTGCAGAACCGCCAGGGCGATGGACAGGTAGCGCGTGTACTGGGTCATCTTGTTCTGACCCGATTGGCCCTCCTTGCGGAGTTCCTCGAAGCGCGGGATGACGACGGTCAACAGCTGGATAATGATGCTCGCCGTGATGTACGGCATGATGCCGATCGCGAACACGGACAGCTGCAGCAGCGCGCCGCCGGAGAAGAGGTTGATCAACTGGTAGATACCGGCGGAATCGCCGCC
>NZ_JBSGBY010000773.1:0-3371 GCF_053601505.1 Nocardia sp. NPDC004722 | reverse complement strand
AATCCGCTCGGGTTCGGTGAGCGGATGTATCGCACCGGTGACTTGGTGCGCTGGAACGCGGATGGTTCGATCACGTACCTGGGTCGTACCGACTTCCAGGTGAAGTTGCGTGGTCTGCGTATCGAGCTGGGTGAGATCGAGTCGGCGCTGACCGGGCATTATTCGGTCGCTCAGGCGGTTGTGGTCATGCACTCTGACCCGCGTACTGGTGACCGACTGGTCGGCTATCTGGTGCCGAGCGGTGCGGGTATCGATGTGCCGCAGGTGAAGTCGGCGCTCTCCGGTCTGTTGCCGTCCTACATGGTTCCGTCGGCGTTCGTGGTGCTCGACGCGCTGCCGTTGAACGCGAACGGCAAGCTGGATCGGAAGGCGCTGCCCGCGCCCGAGTTCGAGGCCGCAACCTTCCGTGCGCCGTCGACGCCGATCGAGGAGATCGTGGCGGGAGTCTTCGCCGATGTGCTCGGTGCCGAGCGGGTCGGTGCGGAGGACGACTTCTTCGCCCTCGGTGGAAACTCGCTGGTGGCAACGCAGGTCGCGGCTCGGCTGGGCGCGGCGTTGGATACGCGGGTGCCGGTGCGGGTGCTGTTCGAAGCACCCACGGTGGCTGCGCTCGCGGTGCGGGTGGAGCAGCGGGCCGGGCGGGGGCGCAAGGCGCTGACGGCGGGGCCGCGTCCGGAGCGGGTGCCGTTGTCGATGGCGCAGCAGCGGATGTGGTTCCTCAACCAGTTCGATCCGGCGTCGGCGGCCTACAACATTCCGGCCGCGGTGCGGTTGACCGGTGAGCTGAATGTGGTTGCGCTGCAACAGGCCGTGGCCGACACCATTGGTCGTCACGAGTCACTGCGCACGGTCTATCCGCAGCTGGACGGTGCCGCCTGCCAGGTGATCCGGCCTGCCGCGTCCGTGGTGCCGGATCTGACCCCCGAGCCGGTGAGCGCCGGGTCGCTGCCCGGCCGCATCGCGGGCGTACTCGCCGAGGGCTTCGATGTCGCCCGCGAGGTGCCGTTGCGGGCCGAGCTGTTCCGGGTCGAGGAGGCCGCGGATCAATACGTCCTGGTGTTCGTGGTGCACCACATCAGCGCCGACGGCTGGTCGATGGGGCCGTTCACGCGGGACGTCATGCTGGCCTATGTCGCGCGTGCGCAGGGTGAGGCTCCCGCGTGGACGCCGCTGCCCATCCAGTACGCGGATTACACGCTGTGGCAGCGGGAGGCGCTCGGCTCCGAGGACGATCCGGGCAGCGCGATCTCCGCGCAGGCCGACTACTGGCGCACCACCCTGGCCGGACTGCCGGACGAGTTGAATCTGCCGTCCGATCGCCCGCGTCCGCCGGTGGCGTCCCTGCGGGGCGGCACGGTGAGCTTCGACATCGACGGCGAGCTGCACCGCGCACTGCAAACCCTTGCGCGGGAACGTAATGCGACGCTGTTCATGGTGATGCACACCGCGCTCGCGGTGTTTCTGTCCCGGCTCTCGGGCACCGATGATATCGCCGTGGGCACCCCGATCGCGGGCCGCGGTGAGGCCGAGCTCGACGACGTGATCGGCATGTTCGTCAATACGCTGGTGCTGCGCACCCGCGTCGCCGGACAGCAGTCTTTCGCGGAACTGCTGTCCGAGGTCAGGGATTCGGATCTAGGCGCGTTCGCGCATGCCGACATGCCGTTCGAGCGGCTGGTCGAGCTGCTGAATCCGGAGCGTTCCACCGCGCGCAACCCGCTGTTCCAGGTGGCGCTGTCGTTCGAGAACCTCCCCGACGCCGGGTTCGAGCTGCCCGGATTGCGGGTCGGCGCGGTCGATTTCGAGGTCGACACCGCGAAATTCGACCTGGAGTTGCGGGTGGTGGGATCCGCCGCCGGTGCGACCGGGATCTTCACCTTCGCCCGCGATCTCTTCGACGAGGCGACCGTGGCGGTCTACGCGCGGCGCTTCCTGCGGTTGCTGAGCGATATCGTCGCGCGTCCGGGGTATCCGGTCGGCGATCTGGCCATGCTCTCGGCCACCGAGTTCACGGACCTTACCGATCGCCAGGGTGGTGCGGCCATGACCGCGCGCACCTATCCGGACCTGATCGCCGACGCCGTGGCCGTCGACCCGGCCGGGCCCGCGGTGATCTTCGAGGGGCGGAGTCTGTCCTACGGTGAGCTCGATTCTCGGTCGAACCGGTTGGCGCGCTTGCTGATCGAGCGTGGCATCGGCACCGAGGATCTGGTGGCCGTCGCCGTGCCGCGCTCGGCCGAGTCGTATTACGTCGAATGGGCGGTGTCCAAGACCGGTGCGGCCTTCCTGCCGGTGGACCCCACCTATCCGGCGGACCGCATCGCTCACATGCTGACGGATTCGGGTTCGCCCATCGGCCTGACGGTGGCATCGGTCCGTGCGGACCTGCCGGATTCGGTCGAATGGCTGGTGCTCGACGACCTGGACCTGAATGCCTTCGCGGACACCGCGATCGCCGATTTCGATCGGGTGCGCCCGCTGCGGCCGGAGCATCCGGCGTACGTCGTCTACACCTCCGGCTCGACCGGTGTGCCCAAGGGAGTCGTGGTCACTCACGCGGGCCTGTCCAATTTCGCGGCCGAGCAGGTCGACCGCTACGGGCTCGACTCGTCCACGCGGGTACTGAATTTCGCGTCGCCCTCGTTCGACGGGTCGATGATGGAGTTCCTGATGGCCCTAGGCGGGGGCGGCGCGCTGGTCGTGGTCCCGCCCGGTGTCTACGGCGGTGAGGAACTCGCGGAAGTTATTCGCCACGAGCAGGTCACGCACGCCTTCATCACCACCGCCGCCCTGGCCACCTTCGCGCCGGACGGCCTGGATTCCTTGCGGGTGCTGGCCGTCGGTGGCGAAGCCGTCCCGGCGGAACTGATCGCTCGGTGGGCGGTGCCGTTGGCGGATGGCACGATTCGCGCCTTCCACGACGTCTACGGTCCGACCGAGACCACCATCGTCACGAATATCGGTGAGCCGCTGCGGCCGGGCGATCCGGTCACCATCGGCGGCCCGGTCCGGGGCATGCGGAACTTGATTCTGGACGGTCGTCTGCGCCCGGTGCCGGTGGGTGTCGCGGGTGAGCTCTATCTGTCGGGTATCCAGCTGGCGCGCGGCTACCACGCGCGAGCGGGCCTGAGCGCCGAGCGCTTCGTCGCGAATCCGTTCACCAACGGCGAGCGCATGTACCGCACCGGTGACGTGGTGCGCTGGAGCCCCGACCGACGGATCGAGTATGTCGGGCGCTCCGATTTCCAGGTGAAGGTGCGTGGCTTCCGCATCGAGCTGGGCGAGATCGACGCCGCGCTCTCCGCACACGAGAGCGTCGACTTCGCCGTGACCGTGGGCCATGGGATCACCGCGGGCACCACCGCGCTGGT
>NZ_JBSGBY010000772.1:0-3380 GCF_053601505.1 Nocardia sp. NPDC004722 | reverse complement strand
GGCACGCCCTTCGCCGCCAAGCTGGGGCGCAGCGGGCTGCTGGTGCCGGTCGCCCCGGAATCGACCCTGCTGGACGCGTTGCTGGCCAAGGGGATCCGGGTGCCGAACCTGTGCCGCCAGGGCGTGTGCGGGGAGTGCCGGTTGGGCGTGCGCGGCGGCGGCATCGAACACCGCGACCACTACCTCACCGAGGACGAACGCGCCGCCGGCGACGCGCTCATGGCCTGTGTCTCCCGTGCCGCGGGCGACCTTCTGGAGCTGGAGCTATGACCACCATCGAATATTCGGAAGCGTTGCGCCGCTTCCCGTTCCCGTTCACCAAGGACGAGTACCGCTACAGCACCAATATCGAACCGGCCGGGACCGAGGCGGTCACCGCCGCCGGAGCCTGGGGTGCTCGGCAACTCGATATCGACGAGCATTACGCGGCCGAACTCGCCCAGCGGACCGCGATTCTCGACCGCGATCCGGAGCGTTCCCAGTGCCTGCCGCACATGGCCCCGGCCGCCTGGGACGCCATGCTCACGCTCATGGAGCAGCTCGCGGTCGAATACCCGGCGGAGATGTCGCTGACCCGTGACGGAAGTCGTTGGCGCTGGCGCAATCACCTGCTCGGCACCGATCTCACGTTCGTCTACGGCGACGACACGACCCTGCCCGCGCCGCCGCTGCGCTATATCGCCGATCAGGTGCAGGAGGACATCGTGCTGCTCGATCAGCGCGAGGGCAAGCTGTGGGGTGACGCCGGGGTGGTCACCTTCGCCGCCGACTGGTCCATGGGATTCGACTGCGGCATGAGCTTTCTGGAGATCCACGGCCCGGTGCCGCGCATCCACACCGAGCGGGTCATCACCCGCGCCCACGACTTCCTGCTGCGGCTGCGCCCGGAACAGGCGTATCGGCGCACCAATTGGACGCTCACCGTCGACGGCAAGCTCGACACCTCCACCGAGGGGTATCCCGAGTGGGGCCGCGACCGGCGCACCCTCGCCGAAGGCCCGCTCGCCGAGGTCGGGGACCGGCTGTATCTGCGGGTAGAGGTCCAGCATCTGATCCGGCTCGCCAACTCCGGGGCCGTCATGTTCCTCATCCGCACCTATCTGCGGTCGTTCCGGGAGGTGGCGAGCGTGCCCGCCTGGGGGCGGCGGTTGCATCGGGTGCTGGCCGAATTGCCGCAGGACATGGCCGATTACAAGGGCCTCACGCGCACCCGGGAACCCGCGGTGGCATGGCTGGCCTCGATCGGAATGGACGAATAGATGACCGCCGCCGAACGCTATCGGGTGCGTCCGGGCGCGGTCACGGCGGTGCGGGCCGAACCCGGCGATCGGCTCGACATCATCGATCCGCACGGGCGGCAGGCCGCGGAAGTGACGGTGCTCGCGGCGGTGCCCGACGCCGTCCCGGACCTCGTCGCCGACGCCCCGGCCACGGTGCTGGGCGGGCTGCGGGCCGGGGCCGACGAGAACGGATACGCCGCGGGACGGATTCTCGCGCTGCTGGCCGCCGGAGGTGTCGATGCCGGGGAGGCCAGGGCCACACGGCTTTTCGGGGCATTCTCACCCGCGGGCGCGCGGGTCGGCCTGCGGGTCGACGCGCCCGCGCTGGTGCTGGTCGCCGCTCCCGTCCCGGCCGTCCGCCTCGATCCGGTCGACCCGAATCCGGCGTCGGAACTTCTTGTCGAACTCCGGCGCGCCGCCCCGCCACCGCCCGGCCCGCCGGAACTGCCGCCCCCGCTGGTCGAACCCATCCTGGATCTGCGCGTCGACGCCGCGACCGCACGCGGCTACGAAGTCCGTGCGGGCCAATACATTCAGATCCTCGACGTCGCCGGGCGGCAGTGCTCGGACCTGCTCGCCTTCGACGCCCGCGCCTTGCAGGACGGCCTGGAGTTCGGCCTCGACCCCACCGCCACTCGCACGATCACCGGCCACGCCTTCCCGAAACCCGGTCTGTCCGGCCGGTTCTTCGACCGGCGTACCCGGCCCCTGCTCGAGGTGGTGCGCGACACCGTCGGCCGCCACGACACCTTCGCGCTGGCCTGCACCGCCAAGTACTACGCGGACCTGGGCTATCCCGGGCATATCAACTGCACCGACAACTTCAATGCCGAACTCGCCCGCTACGGCATCGGCGCGCGCCGGGGGTGGGAGGCGCTGAACCTCTTCTACAACACCGCCTTCGACGCCGACCATCAGCTCGTCGTCGACGAACCCTGGTCGCGGCCCGGCGATTACGTGCTGCTGCGGGCGGCCACCGATCTGGTGTGCGCCTCCTCGGCCTGCCCCGACGACATCGATCCCGCCAACGGCTGGCAGCCCACCGACGTGCACGTGCGCGTCTACGACACGGACAGGAAGTTCTCCGTGGCCATGGCCTCCCGAGTCACCCCCGACGCACCCGCGGTGCTGACCAGCGACAGCGGATTCGCAACCCGCACAAGGGCGCTCACGCAGCGGCTCACCGACTATCGCGGCTTCTGGCTGCCCACCGAATTCGACAATCACGGTCCCCGGCTGGAGTACCTGGCCTGCCGCGAACGCGCCGCCGTCATGGACCTGTCCGCGCTGCGCAAATTCGAGGTGCTCGGACCCGATGCCGAGGCGCTGCTGCAGGCGACCCTGACCCGCGATATCGGCAAGCTCGCCACCGGGCAGGTCGTGTACTCGGCGATGTGCACCGAGACCGGCGGCATGATCGACGACTGCACCGTATTCCGGTTGGGCGAGAACACCTTCCGATTCGTCGGCGGCGACCCCTACGACGGGGTGTGGCTGCGGGAACAAGCCGACCGGCTCGGACTGCACCGGGTGTGGGTCAAGGACTCCACGGCGCAGCTGCACAATATCGCCGTTCAGGGACCGGCCAGCCGAGACCTGCTCGGCCCGTTGATCTGGACGCCGCCCACGCAACCGGCCCTGCGGGATCTGGCGTGGTTCCGATTCCTCGTCGGCCGCCTCGGCGGACCCGACGGCATCCCGCTGGTCGTCTCGCGCACCGGCTACTCCGGCGAGCTCGGCTACGAACTGTGGACCCACCCGGGTGACGCACCCGCCCTGTGGGATGCGGTGTGGGAGGCCGGAATTCCGCACGGTCTCGCCCCGCTCGGTCTGACCGCACTGGACATGATCCGCATCGAAGCCGGGCTGGTGTTCGCGGGCTACGAATTCTGCGACCAGACCGACCCGTTCGAGGCCGGGATCGGCTTCACGGTGCCGCTGAAATCGAAGACCGTCGACTTCGTCGGCCGCGACGCCCTGCTCGAGCGCAAGGCGCATCCGCAGCGCACCCTGGTCGGCCTGCGGCTCGACGGCCCCGAGACCGCCGCCCACGGCGACAGCGTGCACGTGGGCCGCGCGCAGGTCGGCGTCGTCACCTCC
>NZ_JBSGBY010000771.1:0-3384 GCF_053601505.1 Nocardia sp. NPDC004722 | reverse complement strand
CGGGAGCGCTATCGCGAGCAAATCCGTGCGGAGATCAAGGAGCGTGCCTGGGAGCAGATCGCGACCTCCGGCGCTTCGGCCTTGTCGCTCAACGCGATCGCCAAGCAGGTCGGGATGAGCGGTCCCGCGCTGTACCGGTACTACGCCGGGCGCGACGAACTCATCACCGAACTCATCCGGGACGCGTATCGCAGCCTGGCCGACGCCGTCCGCACGGCCTTCGACGCGGGCGCGGATGTCGCGGCGATAGCGCACGTGATCCGGGAATGGGCGCTGTGCGATCCGCAGCGCTACTTCCTGCTCTACGGCACGCCCGTCCCCGGCTATCACGCACCGGCGGACACCACCGCCATCGCCGAGGAGATCATGACCGTGCTCAGTGCCGCCCACGCCCGGCTGCCGGTGCGGGCCGCGCAGGCCCTGCCCCGGGCCCTGTCGTTCTGGACCCGGGTGCACGGTGTGCTGTCACTGGAGTTGGCGGGGCATTTCACCGGGATGGATTTCGACCCGGCCGTGCTGTTCGCCGCCGAGGTCGACCAGCTGGTGACCGGCTGACGCTCGGCGGCAAGGCTTCTCCTGCTCACAGCAGGTGTTCGAGCCGAACCGGTATCTCGCGCAAGTGTTTTCCGGTGGCGTGCGAGATCGCGTTGATGATGGCCGCCGCCGCCCCGATCATCCCGAGCTCGCCGAGCCCCTTGACGCCCAGCGGATTGACGACACCGTCGGTCACCTCGACGAAGCTGATGTCGACCGCCGGCGCGTCCGCGTTGACCGGCAGCAGATATTCCAGCAGTGAGGCATTGGCCCACGCGCCGTTGCGCCGATCCGGCAGCGTCGCCTCCATCAGCGCCTGCGACAGCCCCCAGTTCATTCCGCCGAGCACCTGGCTGCGCGCGAGTTTCGCATTGAGCACGCGTCCGGGCGCGTACGCGCCGACCATGCGCCGCACCCGCACCAGCCCGAGTTCGGGATCGACCGCCACCTCGGCGAACTGCGCCCCGAAACTGATGCGCCCGAAGGGCAGATCGGCGGCCGGCGGATGCCAGGTGCCTATGGTCTCCACATCGGTGAGGTGCCGGCGGGCCAGCAAGGCCGAATACGTCTCGCCCACCGCGGGATTGGATCGCACCCGCAGCCGCCCGCCGACGGCCTCGATCTCCAGCGCGATCCGTCCGTGCAGCGGCGATTCGGGGTCGCCGACCGCGAGCGCGATCACCTGGCCGCGCAACTCCGTGCACGCGGTGTGCACGGCCGCACTGATCATCCCGGCCCCCATGGACCCGACCGCGGCGGCGATGTTCGGGTAGTCGGTGTCGCCGATATCGACTCGGATGCGGTCGAATTCGATCCCCATCGCGTCCCCGGCCACCTGCGCCATGGTGGTGGCGACGCCGGTGCCGAATTCCTGGGTGCCCGCCTGCACGATCAGCGCCCCGTCGGCCAGCAGTCGCGCATGCGCGCGTTGCGGTTGTCCCGGCTCGTAGACCGGGTATCCGGCGGTGGCCATGCCCCAGCCGAGCACCCAGTTCCCGTCGGTGCGGGGTGTGCCGCGACCGGTCTCCGCGGACCAGCCGAATCGGTCGGCGGCGACGCGCACGCATTCGGCGTACCCGTCGGAGCTCCACGGATGCCCGCTCTCGGGATCGATGGTGGCGTGGTTGTGCAGCCGTAAAGCCATGGGGTCGCGCCCGATCGCGGTCGCGAGTTCGTCGACCGCGCATTCCAGCGCGAGCATGCCCGACGCCTCGCCGGGACCGCGCATGAAGGTCGGGGTCATGGTGTTGCCGCGGATGAGGCGGTACTGCCCGTCCCAGTTGGGGATCGCGTACGCCTGCCCGGCCACGCCCAGCGACACCTCGGCCCAATTGTCGAAAGGTGAAGTGACCGAGAGCTTGTGGTGGCGCAGGCCGGTGAAGGTGCCGCGGTCGTCGCAGGTGAGGGTGACCCGCTGTTCCTGTTCCTCGCGCAATCCGGTGCCGTAGAACATCTGCTCGCGAGTGAGCACCACCTTGACCGGTCGCCCCAGCTCGCGGGCCAGCATGGGCGCGAGGGTGACGTGCGGCCAGATCAGCGCCTTGGCCCCGAAACCGCCTCCGACATAGTGGGATACGACGCGCACCTGGCTGGTCGAGAGGCCCAGGTAGGCGGCCACGGTGGCCTGGGTGGCCGAGACGCCCTGGGTGGCGTCGTAGATGGTGACGGTGTCGCCGTCCCAGCTCGCGGCGGTGGCCGAGCATTCGATCGGATTGTGGTGATTGGCGGCGAAATGGTAGGTGAGATCGACCGAATGCGCGGCCGCGGCCAGTGCGCTGTCGAAGTCGCCGCGTGACTGGACGGCGGGCACGAGTTCGCAGAAGACCTTCTCGGGCTGATACTGCGCGTGGCGTCCGTCCGCGAGCCGCAGCAGCGGCTGCTCCGCGTCGTAGCGGGCGGTCACGAGTTCGGCGGCGTGCTGGGCGATTTCGAAGGTGTCCGCCACCACCACCGCGATGGGCTGGCCGTAGTAGTGAATCGTGGTGTCCTGCATGGGAAAGAAGGTCTGCCCGGCCGCGGGGCCACCGAATCCGGAGGGCCACTGCGACGGGATCGCCGCCACCTTCGGCAGGTTCTCGTGCGTGTAGACCGCGACCGCCCCGGCGGCGAGCGCGGCGGAGGTGTCCACGGACCGCACCGTGCCGCTGCCGATGCGCGCGCCCACCAGCACCGCGTGCGCGAGTCCGTGCAACGGCACCTCGGCGGTGTACTGTGCCGCGCCGGTCACCTTGGCGCGCCCGTCGATACGGTCGAAGCCCTGTCCGACCAGCGGTCGGGCGGCTGTGGCGGTCATCGCGCACCACCCGAATCACGCTGCCCCGCCACGGTTTCCAACGCCCGTACCAGCGTTCGCCGGGCGAGCTCGGCCTTGAAGGCGTTCATCGGATGCGAGGTGTCGGCGGCTTGCAGCTCGGTCGCCGCGGCCTTGGCGAAGTTCTCCCGGGTCGCCGAGACGCCGATGAGCATCTGCTCGGCGATACGCGCCCGCCACGGCTTGGTGGCGATCCCGCCCAACCCGATGCGCGCATCCAGCACGGTGCCGTCCGCGACGCTCAGCGCCACCGCCGCCGAGGTGAGCGCGAACTCGTAGGACTCCCGATCCCGCACCTTCAGATAGTGCGAATGGCGTGCGAACGGCAGGGCGGGCACGTCGATGCGGGTGATCAGCTCGTCGGCCGCGATCGGATGCTCGAGGTGCGGGGTCGTGCCCGGCAGCAGGAAGAAGTCGTCGAAGGCGATGACGCGTTCCCCGCGCGGCCCCCACACGGTGACCGTCGCGTCCAGGGCTACCAGCGGAATCGCCACGTCCGAGGGATGGGTGGCGAAGCAGCGCGGGCTGGTGCCGAGGAT
>NZ_JBSGBY010000770.1:0-3385 GCF_053601505.1 Nocardia sp. NPDC004722 | reverse complement strand
CTGCGAGTACTCGCTGTCCGCGGCGATCGGCGGCGGCGGGGTGTCGTAGCTGCGACGCCACAGCATGAACTGGTCGTTGCCGTACTGCTCCTTGGCCACCCAGCTGATCAAGATCCAGCGGCCGGGCCAGGGTGCGAGCGGGACGGGCGCGAGCAAGCCGGAGGACGCGAAGCAATCCGCCCCCGCGCCTGCGGCATCGGAGAAGCCCGCGCCGGAAGACGTGCCGACCCAGGGCATCGCGGAGACTCCGCGCGGTGGGGCGGACAACTCCGAAAGTCCGGTGGACGCGAACAAGGCTGCGCCGAAGCAGGATTCGCCCCGACCTGACGGCGACACCCCCAAGGGCGAGAAGCCCGGTGACACCGCGGACTCCGGAGCGGACGCGGGCGCCTCGCAGGGGAAGGTGGACGCTTCCGGCGGTGACGCGGAAACCGTTGTGATCAAGAAGGTTCCGGTGGAGGACGCCGGCGCGGGTTCGGCGGGGGATGCCACTACGGTGTTGCCGGTTGTGTCCGGGGAGGCGGGGACCGAGAAGATTCGGGTTTCGGGGCCGCAGGGGCGGGCGGTGAGTAAGCCGCCGCAGTCGCCTCGGGGGAATGTGGGGCCGCGGAATGTGGGGCCGCGTGGGAGTGCGCCGGTGCAGGATGCGCCGGTGGAGGAGCGGAATGTGCCGCCGCGGCCGCCGATGGGGCCGCGGCGGCCCGGGGGTGCGCCGTCTCCTGCCGATATGCAGCCGACCACGCCGGGGCAGCCGATCGGCGGGCCGCGGATCGCGCAGCCGCAGCGGGTGGGTGCGGGTGCGCCGCAGGGACCGCGTGGGCCGCAGGGCCCCAACGCACCGCAGGGACCCAAGGCACCGCAAGGCCCGAATACGCCGCAAGGCCCCAATACGCCGCAGGGCGCGAATGCGCCTCAGGGACCGAACGCGCCGCAGGGGCCCAACGGCTCGCAGGGATCCGTTGCGGCGCAAGGGGCCAACGTGCCGCAGGGGGCGGGGCAGTTGGCGCAGCCGCAGCGGGTGCCCGCGGCGGATGCGGTCGATGGGGAGAAGAAGTCCGGGGCCGGGGCCAAGAAGAAGGTGCTGCTCATCGCGGCGGCGGTGGTCGTGGTGGCGGCGGTCGCCGGTGTGGTGGCGGGGCTGGTGATGAAGAACAAGAGCGATAATTCGCCGGAAGCGTTGGTGCAGAAGACGATCACGTCGTACACCGACGCGTTGAACAACGGGAATCTGGATACCCTGCGCGCGGTGACCTGCGGGGCGCAGCACGATTTCTACCAGAAGATCTCGGCCGACCAGTTCACCAGCGTGTATCGGACTTCCAAGGAGCAGAAGAGCATTCCGCTGGTGAAGAGCCTGGATGCCATCAAGGTGACCGGCGATACCGCGATCGCGCAGGCGACGGTGTACACGGCCGCGGATCCGGCGAAGACCACCGCGCGCACCTTCGACCTGAAGAACGACGGCGGTTCGTGGAAGGTGTGTGATCCGCAGACCGGCAACTGACGCGTTCGCGCTCCCTGCCGCGATAAACGTCATGAAGTACCGCGACGAACGTCACAAACACCTGGTCAGCCGTCCGGCACGCCGGTAAAGTAGCCCGAATTGTCTGGGCCAGCCTTTTCGGCATTCCGGCACTTCAACGGTTGTACACCGTCCAGGCCATTGCCTTCACAGCCCGAAGCAATGTCCGAGAGAAGTGGTGCGGGCCCACCGGGTTTCGATTGCAGGGAGCGAACACCATGCCGGAAACGGCAGAGGCCACCAAAGCCACCGCCGCCGAACTCGTCGGCCGCCATTTCCGTGTCCGTGATCACTACGACGTCGGCCGCGAGAAGGTCCGCGAGTTCGCGCGCGCGGTGCGCAACAACCACCCCGCCCACCATCGCGAGGACGACGCCGTCGCGCTCGGCTACACGAGCCTGCTGGCCTCGCCGACCTTCGCGTCGGTGATCGGCGCGGCCACCACCCGCACCCTGATCGGCTCGGTGCTGACCGAGTACGACCTCTCCCAGACCCTGCACACCGATCAGGTCTTCGAGTACTTCCGCCCGATCCTGGCCGACGACCGGCTCAGCGTGGACGTGGTCGTGGAGAGCATCCGCAGCTTCGGCGACAACGACTTCATCACCGCCAAGGTCACCTTCACCGACGTCGACCGGCTGCCGGTGCTGATCTCCACCACCACGATCGTGGCCCGCAAGGGTGTGGAGATCGATCCGTCGATGGTCGAGACCGTGTCCGGCGTCGTCATGCAGGGCCATGTCGCCGAGCCCGGCGAGTTCGACGGCGATCCGACCGGGCTGGTGCTGCTCGCCCCCGAAGAGGTCATCGAACCGGCCGCGCCCGCCACCCCGCGTGCGGTCCGCACCGTCCCGACCGTCGCGACCCTGACCGCGGGCACCGAGCTGCCCGCCGCCAAGATGCCGGTCACCCGTGGCGACCTGGTCAACTACGCGGGCGTCTCCGGCGATCCGAACCCGATCCACTTCAGCGATGCCGCCGCCACCCTGGTCGGCCTGCCCACCGTGGTCGCGCACGGCATGCTCACCATGGGCCTGACCGCCGCGTACCTGACCGACTGGCTGGGCGACCCGTCCGCGCTGGGCAAGTTCAGCGTCCGCTTCTCCGGCTATGTCGCGGTCGAGCCGACCGCCGCGACCACCGTCGAGTTCACCGGCAAGGTGAAGTCGGTGGACGCCGAAACCGGCACGGCCACCGTCGTCATCGGCGCGACCTCGGAGGGCAAGAAGCTCTTCGGCCGCGCGATCGCGGAGGTCCGGCTCAGCTGAGCCCCGAAACCCGAAGAGCGGGCCGCACATTCCTGTGCGGCCCGCTCTTTTGCTTTGTCCCCGTTCAGTTCAGGGTGGCACGCATCAGGTAGACGTTGTAGTCGCTCCAGGTGGACATGGTGAAGTACATGTCCTTACCGGTCGACCACGGGTGGATGAAACCGCCGTAGAGCTCCGGGTATTGCAAGGCGCTCACCGTCACCGCGCTGTCGGACCACACGCCCTGCGGCGAATCCGATTCCCGCACAACGAGAGCCGCCTTGGCGGTGTCCAGATAGCTCATCTGCCACACCTTGCGATCCTCGTCGTAGCGCACCGACAGTTCGGCGGCGGGTGCGTCGACAACCGGTGTGGCGGTGGCCAATCCGTTCACCTCGGGGATCCAGGCCCCGTTGTTCCAGTACTGGTAGGCGGTCGGATTGAGCACCTGGTCCTTGGGCACCCGGGCCAGCCCCACCCCGCCCAGGCGGGTATTGGGGATGCCGAACATGTACACCCAGTCACCCTGCGGCACCATGGCCGCGACCTGGAAGTTGGAGACGCCGAAGATGTTCTGCCACTTGGCGTACGGATCCTTGGTCCAGTGTTCGCCGTG
>NZ_JBSGBY010000769.1:0-3412 GCF_053601505.1 Nocardia sp. NPDC004722 | reverse complement strand
TTGGCGATGGTGAGCTGGAGATGATGGCCGGGAATGGCCTCGTGGTACGCGACGGCCGCGGTCTCATAGCGGTTGCGGGTCTTGGGTTCCCGGAGCTCAGCCGCATGCTCCTCCGGAAAACCACCGGGGATGACCAATCCCGCTGTGCCGGTAGGGAGCCCATCGCGCAGCGGGTCGAAGACCTGGGCCCGCGCCCCCGCCGCCGCCAGTAGTTCACGATGCTCGGCATAGCCGAACGTGAAGGCCGGCCCCCCGGCGATCGCCACCACCGAGCCGGAACCGGCCAGCGCCTGGCCCACCTCGGCCGGCTCCTGGCCGGAGCTGCCGGGCGGGCCGGGTGCCGCCGCTACCGCGCGGTCGACGGCGGCCAACTCGGCGAGGGGATCCCAGCTCGGCCCCGGGGCGCTCGCGGTAGCCAGCGCCGCCACCGCGCCCAGATCGATATGCGCCGCAACAAGATCCGTCATGGCGTCCACCGCGGCCCGGGCGGCGGAGCCGTGCTCGACGGCGGGGATCAGACCGAGGTGGCGGGAAGGGACCGCCAGTTCCGCCAGGCGCGGCAGCGCGCCCAGGACCGGCAGGCCGACGCGGGCGCAGGCGGCGCGCAGCACCTGTTCGTGGCGTTCGCTGCCGACGCGGTTGAGAATCACGCCGCCGAGCCGGATTCCGCTGTCGTAGGTGGCGAAACCGTGCAGCAGCGCCGCCAGGCTCTGGCTGTGGCCGCGCGCGTCGACCACCAGGATCACCGGCGCGCCGAGCATGGCGGCGATCTGGGCGGTGGAGCCCTCGGCGATGGGGTCGGGATTGTGTTCGTCGATGCGGCCGTCGAACAGGCCCATCACGCCTTCGACCACGGCGAGGTCGCAGCCCTCGCTGCCGTGGCGGTACAGGGGGACGACCCGGTCGGCACCGACCAGGACCGGGTCCAGGTTGCGACCCGGCCGCCCGGCGGCGAGGCCGTGGTAGCCGGGGTCGATGTAGTCCGGTCCGACCTTGAACGGCGCGACCCGATGCCCGGCGCGGCGTAGCGCGCCGATCAATCCCGTTGCGACCGTGGTCTTTCCGCTCCCGGACGCGGGTGCGGCGATGACCACCGCGGGTGTGCTCACCATTCGATGCCGCGCTGGCCCTTGCGGCCCGCGTCCATCGGATGCTTCACCTTCGTCATCTCGGTGACCAGGTCGGCGGCCTCGATCAAGGCTGGCGGCGCGTCGCGGCCGGTGATCACCACGTGCTGGTTGCCGGGCCGGTCGGTGAGGGTCTCGACGACGTCGTCCACGTCCACCCAGCCCCACTTGAGCGGGTAGGTGAATTCGTCGAGCACGTAGAAGCGGTGCTCCTCGGCCCCCAGGCGGCGCTTGATCTCCTGCCAGCCGGCCAGCGCTGCCGCGGCGTGGTCGTCATCGCTGCCCTGCTTGCGCGTCCACGACCAGCCCTCGCCCATCTTGTGCCATTCGACGGCGCCGCCGAGGCCCTTCTCGTCGTGCAGCTGCCCGAGGGCGCGGAAGGCGGCCTCCTCCCCCACCTTCCACTTGGCGCTCTTCACGAACTGGAACACCGCGACGTCGAAGCCCTGGTTCCAGGCCCGCAACGCCATTCCGAACGCGGCGGTCGACTTCCCCTTGCCCGGTCCCGTGTGTACCGCCAGCACAGGCAGATTGCGACGCTGCCGCGTCGTCAGCCCGTCATCCGGAATGCTCTCCGGCAGCGGCACACCCTTCGGCATCGACTCCAGCTCCTTCCACGACCGACAATCCGGGCTTCACGGTGCCATACGCCCGCGAGGCGACGGCTCCCGGCCCCGGCTGCGGATCAGTGGAAGTCGAGGGTGAAGATGCTTTTGATGACGCCCAGGAGGCCGTGGACGAAGCCGTCCACGACAGCGCCGGGAACGGGCGTCGGACCCAGCAGCGCTATCCCGGTTTCGAAGGCCGCCTCCCCGTACTTGCGCTCACCGGAGGTTCGACCGCCCGCGCCGCGCCGAGCCGGATACCCGGCCGCGCCGTTCGAGGCGGCCCGTCGGCTTTCGCGCTCGGCCTTGGCGCGCACAGCCATCTCGGCCTCGATCGGTTTGGACGCCTCCCGCCCGACATCGTGGATGCCGCCGTGCGATTCGGCCCAGCCGTGTGTGTAGAACCCCATGACCCACCCGCCCATACTCCGGATGATCCCGGCGCACGAATCGCCGGTCACTACCGCCGATTGTAAGTAGCCGCCGCAGGTTTCAGCAGCATCGGAAGATGTCCTTGCGGCGGCGGAACAGGCGCACGGTCAGGCCGCCCGGGTGGCGCGGACGATCCCGGCGACGGAATCGCCGGTGAGGTCGCTCAATTGCAGGTAGCCGCCGCGCAATTCGGCGGCGAGGTCGCGGGCCAGGCCGAGGCGGATCATGCCGCGTTCGCAGTCGACGACCATGGCGGTGACGGCGTCGTTGGCGAGCATGCGCGCGGCGGCGCGGGCGCGCGGGACGGGGTCGGTGCCGCCGGTGGCGCGACCGTCGGTGAGCAGGACCAGCAGGGGGCGGCGGTGGGGGTCGCGGACGCGTTCGCGGCGCAGCAGGTCGCGGGCCTTCAGGAGTCCTTGCGCCAGTGGGGTTTTGCCGCCGGTGCGCAGGTCGGCCAGGCGGCGGACGGCGATGTCGACCGAGGAGGTCGGGGGCAGCACCAGTTCGGCGTCCTGGCCGCGCACGGTGATGACGGCGACCTTGTCGCGGCGCTGGTAGGCGTCGCGCAGCAGGGCCACCACGGCATTGGTGACGGCGGAGAGGCGGTCGCGCGCGGCCATCGAACCCGAGGTGTCGACCACGAAGACCACCAGATTGCCTTCGCGGCCTTCGCGATACGCGCCGCGCAGGTCGGCGGGAGCGAACGCCAGTCGACCGCTGAGGCGGCCACGTTCGTGCTGGTGAGGCACCGCGGCGAAGATGGTGCCCAGCAGATGCAATCCGGTGGAGGTGTCCTCGATGGCGTGCACGACGCGGCCCTGGCGGGTGCGCGCACGCGAACGTCGGCCGGGCGCACCCTCGCCCACGCCGGGAACCTCCCAGCGGGGAGGCTTGGGAAGCGCCGCGGTGGGCGCGCCGGTGCGCCCCTCCCGGGCGGGGCGGTCGGCCGACGGTTCCCGTTGGCCGGGGTTGGTCTGCCGCGGGTCGTCCGCCTGCCGAGGATCGTGTCCCGACGACCACGGATCGCGGGAATCCTGTTCCGCCCCAGGGGAGTTCGGGCCGCCGTCAGCGGCATCGGGGCCACCGTCGGACGTCTCCGGGTCGACGTCGCGCGGATTCGGGTCGCCGTCCCGCGTTTCCGGGTCGACGCCGGAGTCCTTCATGCCCGTTTCGCTCGATTCATCCGAATCACGCGACTCGTCCTGCCCGGCAGGCTGATCCTGCGGTCCCGCGCCCGGGACCGCCTCT
>NZ_JBSGBY010000768.1:0-3414 GCF_053601505.1 Nocardia sp. NPDC004722 | reverse complement strand
GGCGATGCTGGCGACGGTGCACTCCGAGTCGCGGGTGAGCTTCCAGGTGCCGTCGATATCGCGCCAGGTGAGGGTGAAGTTCCACGGGTCGAAGCCGTCGATGGAGGTCTGCAGACCCGCGGTCAGGGTGTCACCGGAGACGTTCACCGGGCCCTGCACCGACCATTTGAAGCTCGGCGGTGCGGCCGCGATGACGGTGCCGACCTGATCGATGAGCCCCATCCCGGCCTCGCCCGCCTCCAGTTCGTTGGCCCGCGCGGCCCGCGAAGCGCCGGTGTTCAGCACCAGCGCGAGCTTCGACTGTAGTTCTCCCACACCGGGATTCGTGGCCTTGACCGGCACGATCACCGGTGCGGCGGTGGCGGGGACGACGGTGGCGGCGGTGCCGCCCAGGACGGCGGCCACGGCGATGGCGGCGGCCGCGATACTGCGCATGGACTTGATCATTCGCGATTCCAATCGTTTTCGGTCAGGTGTCCGGTCCCAGGGGTTGCGCTGGGCCCGGTACCTGACCAATATAAGGTAAGCCTATGCAAACATAGGACCCCACGGTTTGGAAGTGCGACCCCCGATCCCGTTCCCCGGTCGGGCATTTCGACGCGACCACCACTGGGGTAGCTGCACAGTGGCTGCCATCACATGTCAGGAGCATCAGTGGACACCCTTCTCGTGGTCGGAGCCGGTCCCAAGGCCATGGCCGTGGCCGCCAAGGCGCACGTGCTGCGCGAACTCGGCCTGCCCGCGCCGCGCGTGGTGGTGGTGGAATCGCATGCGGTGGGCGGCAACTGGCTGCCCAGCGGCGGCTGGACCGACGGCCGCCACCGGCTGGGCACCAGCCCGGAGAAGGATGTCGGCTTCCCGTATCACTCCACCTGGGCGCGCGGCCGCAATCGCGCCATAGACGAGGCCATGCGCGCCTTCAGCTGGACCGCCTACCTGGTCGAGCACGGCACCTACGCGGAGTGGATCGACCGCGGCCGCCCCAGCCCGCAGCACACCATGTGGGCCGACTACCTGCAATGGGTCGCCCGCCGCAGCGGTGTCGAGGTCGTGCTGGGTTCGGTCACAAGGATTTCCGCGGCCGCGGACGGCTGGCTGGTCACGGTGACCGACGCCGACGGCCTGGAAAGCATCCTGGACGCGGATCGCCTGATGATCACCGGTCCGGGCAACAGTCGCCGCGCGCTCGCCACCCATCCGCGCGTGCTGAGCATCTCCGAGTTCTGGGATCTGGCCGCCAAGCGGCAACTTCCGGTCTCCTCGCGGGCCGCGGTGATCGGCGGCGGTGAGACGGCGGGCTCGGCCATGGATGAACTCGTGCGCCACGACGTGCTCACCGTGTCGGTGATCTCGCCCAAGGCCACCATCTACACCCGCGGCGAAAGCTATTTCGAGAACTCGCTCTACAGCGATCCGATCAAGTGGCCCGCGCTGAGCGTCGACGAGCGGCGCGATGTCATCCGCCGTACCGATCGCGGCGTGTTCTCGGTGCGGGTGCAGGAGAACCTGCTCGCCGACAGTCGTGTTCACCATCTGCAGGGCCGGGTGGTCCGGGTGGCCGCGCAGGACGAGGCGGTCGCGCTGACGCTGCGCAACGAGACCCGCGCCGACCAGCTGCACACCTTCGATCTGGTGGTGGACGCCACCGGCGGTGAATCCCTGTGGTTCCTGGAGCTTTTCGACACCGATGCCGCGGATCTGCTGGAGCTGGCGGTCGGCGGCCCGGTGGATCAGGCGCGCCTGGAGGCGGCCATCGGCTACGACCTGGCGGTCTCCGGCCTGGAGGCGAAGCTCTACCTGCCGAATCTGGCGGCGTTGGCGCAGGGTCCGGGTTTCCCGAATCTGAGCTGCCTGGGCGCGCTTTCGGACCGCGTGCTGGCGTCGGCCCCGGAGCGGGTGCGCTCGGCGGGGGTGGGTGTGGCCCACAGTTTCCTTGGCAAGTAGGTTAGGCTTAGCTTACTTCCAGTAATGATGAGGTTTCTGAAGATGAGGTTCCGTTAGATGCGCATCGTCTCGTTCGGCTTCCAGACCTGGGGGCGGAAAACCCTGCAGGCCCTGATCGATTCGCGGCACGAGGTGGTGCTGTCGGTGACTCATCCGGCCGCCGAATCCACCTACAAGGCCATGTGGTCGGACTCGGTCGAGGAACTGGCTCGCGCGCACGGGATCCCGGTCCACCTCACCGAACGGGCCGACGCCGAGACCATCGCCCTGGTCAAGCAGGCCGAGCCGGACGTCATCGTGGTGAACAGCTGGTACACCTGGATGCCCGAGGAGCTCTACAACCTGCCCCCGCACGGCACCCTCAACCTGCACGATTCACTGCTGCCGCGCTTCACCGGATTCTCGCCGGTGCTGTGGGCGCTGATCAGCGGGGAGGCCGAGACCGGCCTGACCGTGCACCGCATGGACGAGAATCTCGACACCGGCGACATTCTGGTGCAGAAGCGCCTGCCCATCGGGCCCGAGGTGACCGGGACCGAATTGGTGCTGGCCGGAATGGAACTCATCCCGGACGCCGTGAACGAGGCCCTCGACGCCGTGGAGAGCGGCACCGCCGTGTGGCGGCCGCAGGATCCGGCGCAGCGCACCTACTTCCACAAGCGCGCCGACCGCGACAGCCGCATCGACTGGTCGTGGCCCGCCGTGGATCTGGAGCGTTTCGTGCGCGCCCTGTCCGCGCCGTACCCGCCCGCCTTCACCTACTACCGCGGTGCGCGGGTCGAGGTGCTGGCCGCGCAGATCGCCGAATTCCGTTGCGGCGGAACGCCGGGCCGGGTGGTGGTACTCGACGGCGGCGCGGCCGTGGTCTGCGGGCCCGACGCCTTCCGGGGCGGCAATCAGGCGCTGGTCATCACCCGGGTGCGCACGGCCGACGGCCGCGAGCACGACGCGGCCGAATTCTTCGCCCGTGGTGGCTATCTGACCGATTCGGCGGAGTAGGAGTACCCCCTCATGGCAGCACAGCTCGGCTGGGTCCGGCAGTTCCACAAGCCCGCGGCGGCGGGTCTTCCCCCGCTGTTGATCTGCCCGCACGCGGGTGCGGGCGCGTCCAGCTACCGGACGTTCTCGAAGATCCTGAGCCGGTACTTCGACGTCGTCGTCTTCCAGTATCCCGGCCGTCAGGACCGGGCCCGCGAGGCGGCGCTGACCTCGCTGGCCGAGCTCGGCGCGGGCGCGTACGCGGATTACGTTGCCTCCGAGCATGATCGCGGCCTGCCGCTGACCGTGTTCGGGCACAGCATGGGCGCGATGGTGGCCTTCGAGCTGGTGCGGGCTGCCGAGGCGGCGGGCCGGGAGGTCCGGCTGCTGGCCCCGTCGGCGGCGGACCCGGTGCGTAGGTGTGCACCGGTTCGTTGCCGGGGGCAGGGACAACCGTGACAGCGTCCATATCCAACGCTAACCCGGTTGCCG
>NZ_JBSGBY010000767.1:0-3414 GCF_053601505.1 Nocardia sp. NPDC004722 | reverse complement strand
CACCGGCCCTGATGATCGAGCCGCCGTGCGCGGCGGTGCGGGCGGCGGTCAGCCCGGCTGCGGCACTGCCGGATTCGGCGTCGGGGCCGGTGACTACGGCGACCTGGATCGGGCCGCGCAGGGCGGCCTCGGCGACGGCCAGCCAGTGCCCGGCGGAGCGGGGGGCGCGGGCCAGCAGGACCGCGCCGCGCGTCAGGGTGAGGTCGGCCAGTTGCCGGTAGCGGGCCGCCGAAACGGTGTCGGTGATCGCGGCGGCGGTGACCAAAGCCTCTGCGAGCACCGAGGTTCCGGCCGGGGTCGCGCCATCGATCGGGTCACGCGGGCGGGTCAGCAGGGTTTCGGCGTCGTCGGCGGTGTCGAACCAGCTGCCCGGGGTTTCCGGGTCGGCGAAGTGGGTGATGGCGGCGTCCAGCAGGGCCTGGGCGGTGGGCAGCCAGTCGCCTTCGCTCGACTGATGCAAGGCCAGCAGCCCTAGTGCGAGCCAGGCGTAGTCCTCCAGCACGCCGGGAGCCGAGCCGGGTACCCCGCCCAGCGAGGCGCGGCAGACGCGGCCGTCGGTCACATGGGCGTCGAGCAGGTAGCGGGCACAGCGTGCGGCGGCCTCGATCCACTCCGAACGCCCGTGTGCGGCACCGGCTTCCGCGAGCGCCACGATCGCCATGCCGTTCCAGGCGGTGACGACCTTGTCGTCGCGCTCGGGTTGCGGGCGGCGCGAGCGGGATTCGAGGAGCCGCGCCCGAATGCCTTCGAACCGCTCCAGGTCGACCAGCTTCGGGTCGTGATACCGGGTGAGCACCGAGGTTCCGTGCTCGAAGGTACCGGCCGTCGTGACTCCCAAAAGCTCTGCGGCCCAGGCGCCGTCGAGCGCACCGAGCTCGCCGTTGAGTTCGGCGGGCGTCCAGACGTAAGTGGCTCCCTCGACTCCCGGGCTACCTGGTTCGAGGTGGGTGTCGGCGTCGAGTGCGGACGCGAACGCCCCTTGCTCGGTGCCCAGGTCCGCCAGCAGGAACTCCACGGTCTCGCGAGTCACCCTGAGCGCCAACGGCTCCCGGCCCGCTTCCCCCGCGTCGAAGTCCCGCCGCGCGAGGTGCGCGTACACCCGCAGCAGCTGCGCGTTGTCGTAGAGCATCTTCTCGAAATGCGGCACCACCCAGGCCGCATCCACCGAATACCGGGCGAACCCGCCCCGCAATTGGTCGTAGATCCCGCCCCGCGCCATCGCATCGCAGGTGAACGAAACAACTTGCAGCACACCGAGATCCCCGGTCAGCTCATAATGCCGCAGCAACCCCTCCAACAGCGCCGACGGCGGAAACTTCGGCGCACCCCCGAACCCTCCGTGCTGCCGATCCACGTCCTTCGACACCGCACTGACCGCATGCGCGAGCAACTCCGCCCCCAGCGGCACCTCCGCGTCCGGCAGCCCCGCGCTCTGCTGCCGCAACGCGTCCCCCACCTGCGCCGCCGCCGTATTCACCTCGTCCCGCCGATTCCGCCACGTCTCCCCCACCGCGGTCAGCACCTGCGTGAACGACGGCATCCCGTGCCGAGGCGTCTTCGGGTAGTACGTCCCGCAATAGAACGGCTCCCCCTCGGGCGTCAGGAAGCACGTCATCGGCCACCCGCCCTGCCCGGTCATGGCCACGGTCGCGTTCATGTACACCGCGTCCAGATCGGGCCGCTCCTCCCGATCCACCTTGATACACACGAAGTTCGCGTTCATCACCGCGGCCGTAGCCTCGTCCTCGAACGACTCGTGTGCCATGACATGACACCAATGGCAGCTCGCGTACCCGATGGACAGCAGAATCGGCACGTCCCGCTCGGCCGCCTCGGCCAGCGCCGCCGCGTCCCA
Organism: Nocardia sp. NPDC004722; assembly: GCF_053601505.1. Classification (NCBI taxonomy): domain Bacteria; kingdom Bacillati; phylum Actinomycetota; class Actinomycetes; order Mycobacteriales; family Nocardiaceae; genus Nocardia; species Nocardia sp. NPDC004722. The sequence continues at coordinate 1,559 of NZ_JBSGBY010000767.1, read as the reverse complement.
CTCCCGCCAATCCACCGGGTTGTCGGCATGTTGACGCAGGTAAGGCGATGTCGCGCTGCCCAAACGGTTCATACTGCCCAGCCTCCCACACGGCGCGGCGGACCGAGCGGCGGTCCCCGGCGCGATGGCGAGTGAAAGTGAATGGCTCTCGGGTCATTGATGTTTCGGCAAAAGGTGGTGATCGGTCCATCGCCCCGACTACCGTGGAATATTGATGGACACCCGAAGAGCTCAGTGCCCGACACCCTGATCCAGGAGTGGCCATGACAGTTGTGACTCGGTGGTGATGAACATGCTTTTCGGCCCGGGCCGACCCCGCCAGAGCCGACAGCGCGGATCCGCTGATCCGAATCCGCCGACAACGAGCCTGCCGAGGGAAGGGCAGCACGCAGTGGACATCCCCTGCGGACCCGGACGCGTACCCGTGCTCGGGCACGCGTGGAAGCTGTCGCGTGATCCGGTCCAGTTCATGATGGAGCTGGCGAGCGTCGGGAAGATAGCGCGCGTCGATATCGGCACTCGCGTCGTCTATGTCATCACCGATTTCCACCTGCTCCACCAGGTGTTGGTGGAGAAAGCCGACACCTACGAGCGCGGGCTCCTCTTCGAACGCATCCGACTCATCTTCGAGGAGTCGCTGATCGTCGCGGATGGTCAGCAGCACAAGGATATTCGTCGCCTGCTGCAACCGGCGTTCCATCGCACGGAGTTGGACGGCTACGCGCCGATCGTCGAGCGCAACGCGGATGCCTTGGCCGATTCGTGGCAGCCGGGCCAGATCGTCGAGGCCCGTTCCGTCCTGTCGAAGTTGGTGATCACCGACCTGCTCGGGTCCATGTTCTCGCACGAACCCGATCCCGCTGAGCTGCAACTGATCTCGAGCATGATCGGGGACATCGGCGGCGGCGCCATCGTCGGCAGTGTGCTGCCGAAGCGACTGGCGAGCCTGCCGTTGCCGGTGAACCGCAGATTCCTGTCGGCGGGAACACGACTGCGGGACTACTGCTGGGAGCTGCTCGTCGCACGACGGGACAGCGGTGAACGCCGCGACGACCTGCTCGACCTGCTGCTGGATTCGGCGCGCGAGGAACACCGCACGGACAAGTTCCTGGCGGAGCAGGCCGTGACGATTCTCTTCGGCGGAATCGACGCCCTGACCGCCACGCTGACCTGGGCGCTGTACGAGGTGTCCCAGCGTCCGGAGGTGGCCTCGAAACTGCGTCAGGAGATCGTCGACGCGGCCGGAAACGGCCACAGCCTCGACAAGCTCGAATACCTGAACTCGGTCCTGAACGAGGTCACGCGGATCCATTCGCCGCTACTGCAGACCCGACGCACGCTCACCACGGTCGAACTCGACGGCTTCACACTGCCCGCCGGGACCGACATCGGCTACAGCATCGCCGCCATTCACCGCGACCCGCAGCTCTTCCCCGAGCCGAACACCTTCGACCCCGACCGCTGGTCGCCGTCGAGCTCCGGGTCGAACTCCCGGAGCTTCGTGCCGTTCAGCATGGGCAATCAGATGTGCATCGTCCGAAATTTCGCCTGGGTGGTGT
>NZ_JBSGBY010000766.1:0-3425 GCF_053601505.1 Nocardia sp. NPDC004722 | reverse complement strand
GTCACGCTGCTCGGCGACGCCATCCACGCCATGAGCCCGGCTGTGGGCGTGGGCGCCAACACCGCGCTGCGCGACGCGGCCCTGCTCGCGACACAGCTGGGTAAGGCCGCCCGCGGCGCCGAGATCGTCGCGGCGCTGCGGGACTACGAAACCGCCATGATCGACTACGGATTCCAGGCGGTACGCACCTCCGCGGAGTTCGGCCGCCGGCGCATGGGGCAAGCCCCGCTGCCGGCGGACGCCGCGTAATCACCCGGCGATCGGGGACCGCCTACCGATCGCCGTAGTCGATCCAGGTGCCGGGCGACCGGTCCTGTCCGACTCCCGGCCGGGTGTAGTCGCACACTCCGGCCGGGAACACCTGACGCAACCGATCCTGTTCGGCGGCGGTGAAAGCGACCGGATAGGAGGTGAAGTCGAGCGGGCGCAGCGCGCATTTCAGGATGTTCTCCCGGCCTGGTTCGCCCGCTTGCCGCCGCGGATCGGTTCCGGCCGGGAAGGCGCTCGCGCACGTCCCCGGATCGGAGAGCGATTGCCGGACGATGTCTGTGGGCGAGAGGAAGCAGCCGTCGGTCAGGTCGGCGGGCTTGTCCGCGATCACCTTGTCCCGCAGGCTCTTTCCTGAATGATCCGCGTCGAGCGCGGTCAGCCATCGATCCATCGCGGCGAGTTCGTACGCGCCTGCGGCGGCGGAGTCGGCGGGGGTGTTGCGGTTCTCGAGGATCACCTGATTGGCGGAAGAGCCGTTCGCGTGGAGCAGGCGGTCGCGCAGGACGAAACCCCACCCGGTGGTGTGCACATCCCACAGCGGCCCAGCGGTATTCATGTCGACACGTTGATCGATGATCGGCGTGGTCGCCAGGCCCAGGCCCGCCCCGAGCAGGATGTCGTCGTGATACGCGGCGCGCAGCGCGTCCGGGTCGGCGTCGGTCCGTTCCGGCACCGGCGTCCCGGCGGGATCGTAGCCGCCGATGGCGGCATTGAGCGCGACGAACTGGTCCGCGCTGATGATCCCGTCCCGCAGGGCCTCGAGCCCGTACTGGACGCCGACATTGTCCAGGGTGCCGCGCACGAAGCCGGTCGCCGAGTCGCGGCCGAATTGGTTGGCGTAGGACTCCATTCCGGCGCACTTCACCCCGCCGGGATTGGCCTCCGCGTTCCAGATGTCGGCGGCCGGGATCGGCGCATCACGGCTCAGCAGCGGCTTGTCGCAGCTCCCGGCGGCGGTGAGGCGGTCGGCGAAGAAGTGGTCCCAGGACACGCAACTGTCGGCATCCAGGAAGCCCGTCACCGCTCGCCGCTGTTCGGCGGTGAACGCGCCGCCGGGTCCGGCGAAGAAGCGATCGAGCAGGCGGCAGTCGCCGACCACCTTCATGGTGGTCGGCACGTCCGGGAATCCGTAGCCGGGGATGATGCCGTCGAGGATGCCGGGATAGGCGTCGGCGAGGTCGTACTGCTGGATGCCGCCGCCGGAGCCGCCCCAGCCGATGGTGTGCGCCACGGGGCCGTAGGTGTCGATGACATGCTCCTTGACCATCATCGCCGCCTCCGCCGAAATGACGGTGCCGCAATTGTTGTCGAGCACATTGAGAGTGGAGGAGGCCACCGCGTAGCCCTGCGACAGGAACTGGTCGTCGAGGACGCCGCCGGTGCTGCCGGCCTGCTGGTGGCCGCCGTTGCACCCGCCGCCGAAGGTATAGATCAAGCGGCCGTTCCAGCTCGAATCCCGCTGTAGCGGTGAGGGATCGGTGCCGTCGGACAGGGCCGCGATCTGGTAGACGGCCCGGTCTATCGTGCCGGTCTCCACCCGCACGATGTAGGGCACGGTGTGCCCGTCGACGGTCGCGGTGGCGAGGTCCGCGGGCCGGGCGGCCGGGTCGGGCAGCGGTGCGAGCACGCCCGCGGTCGTGCGATACCGGTAGCCGACCGTCGAAGGCGCTTCACACAGCGGCGGGACGGCCGGGGCCAGGCCGAATGACGTTGTCTCGCAATAGAAGGGAAGCTGCCGGGGTCCGGAGAACACGGGGCCGGAGGCGGGATGGTCGGTCACGGTCAGCGTGGTGGATCGGCCGCCGGCGGTGGCGGTGATCCGGTTGAGGCCCGGGCGCAGGCCGGTCACGAGGGCGAGGGTGGTGCCGTCGGGCTGCCGGGCGAGCGTCGCGGCGCCCGCACCGTCGGCTTGCACGCGCACCGGATCGTCGCCGGACACCCGCAGCAGCACTCGCTCGCCGCTGACCAGTTCGGGATGCGGGTTCGACACGGCGACGACGAGCGGGCCGGTGGGACCCTCACGCTGGACGGCGACGAACACCGTCACCCCCAGCAGCACCGCGCACAGCGCGAGCGCACCGACCAGCAGTCGGTGCCTTCGAAGGACGAGCATGGGCGAATTCCTCTGCGGCCGTAGTTATCAGTCGATGCCATATTCGGCAGGCGGCCGCGCGCCGGTCCAATGAATGTTCTGCACAGCGTGTTCCGCTTCGGACATCGTTCGAGCTCACCGCCGTCGAACCGGCCGGGAGCCACTACATTCGAGGCATGACGCCGCCGCCCGTGCCGCCCACGGACCTCGATCTGCGGCTCGTGCGGTGCTTCACGACGGTGGCCGAACACGGGCACTTCGGCCGGGCGGCCGAGGTCATGCACCTGACCCAGCCCGCGCTCAGTCGCCAGATCGCCCGCCTGGAACGGCAGTTGGGGGTGCGGCTGCTGGACCGCACCCCGCAGGGCGCGCGACCGACCGCGGCCGGTGCGGTGTTCCTGCCGCTCGCCCAGGCTCTCCTGCACGATGGTGACGCCGCCGTGGCGCGGACGCGGGCCGCGGCCGCGCCCAGCCGCCTCACCCTCGGGTTCACCTCCGGGTTGATCATCACCGCGGCCGTGCGCGCGCTGCGCGACGAGTACCCCGACTGCGATGTGCGCACCGTGCATCTGGACTCGGCCGAGCCGCGTGCCGCGCTGCTCGAGGGACGGGTGGATGCTGTCGTGGCCCGGATGCCCTTCCCCACGGACCGGCTGCGGGTGATCGCCCTCTACGACGAACCCCGGGTGCTGGTCGTTCCCGGAGACCATCGCCTGGCGCACCGGGAATCGGTGGCGATCGAGGACTTCGCCGACGAACCGCTGGTGCGGGTGCGCGGGTCCGATCCGGTGTGGAGTGCGTTCTGGCGCTTGGATCCCCGGCCCGACGGCCGTCGCGCACCCGAGGGCCCCGAGGTCGACGACCTGGAGGAGAGATTCGAGTCGGTGGCCGCCGGGCGGGGGATCACCATCGCCGCGACGGCGCGGCCGATGCCCCTGCGCCCCGATCTCGTGGCGATCCCCCTGCGGGGTGTCGAACCCAGCCACGTGGTGCTCGCGACGCGCGGCGACGACCGGACCCGGCTGCTCGCGGCGTTCGAACAGTGCGCCCGGACGTATCTGAC
>NZ_JBSGBY010000765.1:0-3426 GCF_053601505.1 Nocardia sp. NPDC004722 | reverse complement strand
CGGCCGCCGCACCCTCTTCATCGCCGGGGCGGCGCTGTTCACGGCCGCCTCCCTCGCGGGCGGACTCGCGCCCAGCGCCGGATGGCTGCTGGCCGCCCGCGTCTTGCAGGGCATCGGCGGGGCCATGGCCGCCCCCAATACCCTTGCGCTGCTGACCACGTCGTTCCCCGACCCCAAGACCCGCGTCCGCGTGCTGGCCTGGTTCTCCGGCATGTCGAGTGCCGGGTTCGCCATCGGCCTCATCGTCGGCGGGCTGCTGACCGAATGGCTGAGCTGGCGTTCGGTGCTGTTCATCAACGTGCCCTTCGGACTGGTGGTCGTGGTGCTGGCCCTGCTGAATCTGCCTGCGGCGCAACGGGAACCCGACCACCACCTCGACCTGCCCGGTGCGATCACGGCGACCGCCGGGGTGGCCACCCTCGCCTACGGCTTCATCAGCGCCGCCGCGCACGGCTGGGGCAACGCGACCACCGATATCTGCCTCGCTGCCGGTGCGGCCCTGTTGGCCGCGTTCCTGACCATCGAATCCCGTACGCGCCAGCCGCTGTTGCCGCTGGGACTGTTCACCGACCGCAATCGCGCCGCCGCCTACGCCAACATGTTCCTGGTGCCCATGGCGGGGCTGTCGATGTTCTTCTTCCTCACCCAGTACCTGCAGGACGTGCTCGGATTGAGCGCGCTGGCAACAGGTTTCGCCTTCCTGCCGACCGCCGTCATGATGTTCACCATGGTCCGGCTGATCCCGCGGCTGCTGGCGCGCTTCGGACCGCGGCCGGTGGCCATGACCGGCGCGGTGTCGATGGCGGCGGGACTGGCGCTGCTCACCACGCTGACTACCCACAGCGGCTACTTCCCGCTGCTGTTCGCGGCCATGCTGCTGCTGGGATGCGGTATCGGACTGTCGGTTTCGCCGCTCAACGTGGTCATCATGTCGAATGTCGAACCCCAGGAGGCGGGCGCGGCGGGCGGCGCATTGCAGACCCTGCAGCAGACCGGCGCGGCGCTGGGCCTGGCCGTGCTGGTCACCATCTTCGGCACCGCGGCCCGGGGTGCGGGCGGCACCGCCCAGCACGCCCTCGTCGGCGGCATGACGGTCGTGTTCGCGGTGGCCTCGGGGATCGCGGCGCTGACCTTCCTGGTCGCCCTCAGCTTCCGGCCCGCTACTGTCAAGACGGAACCAGCACGTCGATAGTCGGAAACGACAAGGCCACAGGAGGTTTCCTTGAGCGAGCACGAAGTGAAGATGATCATCCTGTCCACCGATGACCTGGACGAATCGATCAAGTTCTACGGCGAGACGCTCGGCATGCCGGTGAAGTTCCGCGACGGCACCCACTTCGCGGCGCTCGACGGCGGCGCGATCACCCTGGCCTTGGCCACCGCGGTCGACCACCCGATCCACGGTCAGGTCGTCGTCGGCATCAAGACCGCCGATGTGGACGCCGCGGCCAAGGCCGTGGAGGCCAGCGGCGGCGGCATCGTGCGCGGACCCTACGACGACGCGCACGAACGCCGCGCGGTCGTCTACGACAACAAGGGCAACGGGCTGGTGTTCTACCAGCCGCTCGCCCGCTGAGCCGCGCTCATAGCCACGGTCACATCCGCAGCCCGAGGAAGATCTGGATCCGGCCCGGGTAGCTGGTGCTGGGCACGCCGAACAGCTGGCCCACGATCGACATCTGCTGCCCGGTGCGGTGATCGCGCAACCGGATGATGGGGCGCTCGCGCTCGTAGCGGGCCAGCGCGGTCGACCACAGCTCCCGAAACAGCGGATAGCGTCCCAGCTCGGCCAGCAGTTCCTCCGACCAGCTCGGGTCGGTGTGCTCGGCGGTGAAGCCGTGCAGCCACTGCACCGAGATCCGGACCTCGCGATCCCACTCCACCAGGGCCTGTTTGGCCAGGGGGTTGCCGAGCATCCAACGCAGCAGGTTGCCGTCCTCGCGCAGGCCCGGAAACCCCTGCGCGAAGCTGGCATTGCAGTAGAGGATGTTGAGCCGGGTATCGGTGTAGGCGGCCAGATGCGGTTCGTAGAGTTCCAGCGCGCGCGGGATGCCGCGGCCCAGATCCGCGCGCAGGTCCTCGACGGTGGGCAGTTCGGTGGCGGGCAGCCCGGCCAGATCGAACAGCAGCCGACGCTGGCCGGGTTCGAGATCCGACAGGCGCGCCAGGCAGCGCAGCAGCGCCTCGATCACCTCGCGGGTGGGGTGGGCGCGGTCGCCCTTCTCGAGGCTGGTCACATAGCTGGCGCTGACCCCGGCGTTGAAGGCCAGACGTTCGCGCGAGAGGCCGCGCTCCTCGCGCAGTCGCCGTAATGCCGAACCGAACGAAGGGGGTTGTGGGAGTTCGTCTTTCGGCGTTTTCGATTCCGCGCCGAGTTCCACCGCCGCCGCCTCTCCACCGCCGGGGGCGTGCTGCCGCCCCTCCGCTCCTGCACTGTGGCACACCCTACCGGCAATCGGGTCGCAATCGTGGCGTGAAAGCGGCCGAGGCGGGCCGGGATTCGTGCGGTGTCTGTGCGGTCGGCGGGGGACGGGGCGCGATGCGGACCGGATTGCCGCGCGTGTGGGGGAGCGCGGCAACCCGGTGGCCAACGCGGTTGCGAGCTATCCGGGGCGGACGACGGTGACCAGATTGATCAGCGACTGCTGCTGGGGACCCACGGTCACCACAACCTGCCCGAGCCGTGCCAGATAGTCGGTGAGATATATCTTTTCGCCGCTCCACCCCTGCGCGCCGAACCAGGCGGTGGCGTCGGTGCGCGGCTCGTTGTAGATCATGCCCACCCACTCCGAGCCCGAATCCTCGCCGCCGCGCATCGCGGCGACCGCCTCGTCGGGCAGCGGATCCATCTGCTCGATCGCGACCCGGCTGCCGGGTGCGCTGAGCGCGGCGATCCGGGAGAACAGCTGATCCTGCGCGGCCGGGGTCAGATAGATCAGCAGTCCCTCGACCAGCCACGCGGTTGGCAGCGCAGGATCGAAGCCGCTCTCGCGCAACGACTTCGGCCAATCCTCGCGCAGATCCACCGCGACCTCGTGGCGTTGCGCGCCCGGCTCGTGCCCGGCCGCGGCGAGGGTCTCGCGTTTGAACGCCAGCACCTGCGGGCGGTCGAGTTCGTAGAGCGATGTGCCCTGCGGCCAGGTCAGCCGGTAGGCGCGGGAGTCCAGCCCGGCGGCCAGAATGACGACCTGCCGGATGCCCGCCGCGGTGGCCGCGGCCAGGAAGTCGTCGAAGTACCGGGTCCGCGCGATCTGATGCTGCTGGAACTGGGCGCCGAACTCCGGTGTCAGCAGCGGATGATCGGCGGCGCGGCCATCGAGCAGATCGACCCACTCCGTGCCCGCCGCCCGCACGAACAACTCGGCCAGGGGGTCGTGCGCGGGCGCGCCCGCGTCCCGGCCGCCCAGCGCCCGGGCCGCCGCCACG
>NZ_JBSGBY010000764.1:0-3429 GCF_053601505.1 Nocardia sp. NPDC004722 | reverse complement strand
GAAGAACTCTTGGGCCGAGGCGGAATGGGCGAGGTCTACCGCGCCCGCCATCCCCGGCTGCCCCGCCGGGTGGCGGTGAAGGTGCTCACCGATATCGCCGCCCAGGACGAGTCCTTCCGGCAGCGCTTCGACCGGGAGGCCGATCTCGCGGCCCGCACCAACCACCGCAATATCGTCACCGTCTACGACCGCGGCATCGAGTCCGGTCGCCCGTGGATCTGCATGGAGTACGTTCCCGGCAGCGACCTGTCGGCCCTGCTGCGGCGTCACCGGTCCGGCCTGCCGGTCGAACAGGCCGTCTACATTCTCGCCGAGACGGCCGCCGGTCTCGATCACGCCCACCGGCAGGGCCTGCTACATCGCGACATCAAACCCGCCAATATCCTGCTGGCAGCCGGTGATCCGGGCGAACGCGACCGAGTTCTGCTCTCGGACTTCGGCATCGCCCGCAGCGTCGACGAATCCACGGGCCTGACCAGTACCGGCGCCTTCGTCGCCACCATTGCCTACGCGGCCCCGGAAACCTTCACCGGCGACGCGGTCGACGCCCGCGGGGACCTCTACTCCCTCGGCGTGACCTTCTTCGAAATGCTCACCGGCACAGTCCCCTACCGCCGCGCCACCCCGGCTGCCGTCATGCACGCCCACCTCTACGACCCCATCCCCGCCGTCACCGACCTCCGCCCGGACCTCCCCGCCGCCCTCACCCCGATCCTGACTCGCGCCCTCGCCAAAAACCCCGCCCAGCGCTACCTCACCGCCCGCGCCCTGGCCGACGCCGCCCTCACGGCCGTGCGCACCCCCGCGCCGCCCCCGCCCCCGCCCCAACAATCACCACCGCCCGATTTCCGTTCCGCGCCAACCCAACCCGCCCGGTTCACCGCCGAGCCACCCGACCCCGCACGATCGCCCATCCCGCCGAACCGGCCCTCCGGGCCAACATCGGGCCAGCCCCCGGTGTCACGAGCGGCGAGTTCGGGGCCCGCGGTTCAGCCGCACGCGCGCACAGCACCGCCAGTACCCCTGGCCTCCGGCACACCGCCCGAACGGACACAGGCCGCCGCAGCAGAGCCCGCACAGCCGACCGCGGCGGCGAAATCCGCGGGGGTCGGCGGAGTACTCGGGTCGAGGCGTCGGCGGCTCACGCTCGGGGCCGTGGCCGCCGTCATGGTGGTGGCGGGCGGAGTTGTGTTGGCGTACAACACCATCAGCCCCGGGTACTACGTGGGAACCGATGGGGACAATGTCGTGGTGTGGCGCGGCCGCTCGCGAGCGTTTCTCGGGCTCACGACCCACCAGGTTGATCAACGCGCGTGTGTCACAAGCAGTGGCGAGTTGGCGCTGGCGGGCTCGGCGAGCGATTTTCCGGCGGGCTGCCTCACCCTGGCGGTGTCGGATCTGCGGGCCGGTGGCCAGAGCAGCGTGAACGGCGGTCTGTCCGCCGACAGCCGCGACGCGGCGATCGAGCAGTTGCGCAACCTCGTCGAATCGCAGTTGCTGCCGACGTGCGCCGGCGCCACCCCGCCGACGCCACCGCCCACGACCACGACCACGACCACGACCAGCGTGACGCCGACCGCCCCGCCGCTGGGCGTCCCCGCCACCACCCTCGCACCTGTGACGCCGGGCGAGAACTGCCGGGCGGCCAACTGAATTCACTTCCCGATCGCGATCGCGTCGGTAGCCGTGATCAGTCGGTCAGGCCCAGGCTCTTCAGATTGTCGAGCAGGAAGGCGTTGACGGCGTCGGGGCGTTCGAGCTGGACGAGGTGGCCCGCCTTCGGGATTTCCACGACGTCGCGCAGGTCGGTGACATTGGCGCGCAGGGTGGCGAGGGGGTCGCGGCCGCTGAAACCTTCCATGTCGGGGTCGTTTTCGCCGTAGAGGAAGAAGGTGGGGACTTCGATCTTGGCGTCGGTGTAGGCGGCGGTGAGTTCCCAGTTGCGGTCGAGGTTGCGGTACCAGTTGAGGCCGCCGGTGAAGCCGGTGCGTTCGAAATCGGCTGCCAAGGTGTCGAATTCGGCTTGGGTGAGCCACGGCCACGGGAGGGCGGGGGCTTGTGGGAGGGCGTCGAGGTAGCCGATGCCGGGTGGGTTCTTCCAGGTGTCGAGGTAGTGGTAGTCGCCGGAGAGGGAGTAGTAGACGCGGGCGAGGAAGCCGCGCGGGTCGGCGGCGAGTTCGGCGTCGGCGATGCCGGGTTCCTGGAAGTAGGACAGGTGCAGGAAGTGGCGTTCGGCCGCGCGGGTCCAGAAGGCCGAGGGGGCTTTCGGCGGGCGCGGGGCGAACGGGTTGTTCAGGACCATGGCGGCGGCCACGCGTTCGGGCTTGCGCAGGCTCAGTTCCCACACGAGTTGGGCCCCGAAATCGAGGCCGACGAAGACGGCCTGGTCCGCGCCGATGTCGTCAAGCAGGGCCATGAGGTCGCCGATGACGGCCTCGTTGGTGTAGGCGGCCGGGTCTTCGGGGCGGTCCGTGCGGCCGTATCCGCGCAGGTCAGGTGCGATTGCCCGGTAGCCCGCCGCGGCCAGCGCGTCGAGTTGGTGATGCCACATGAACCAGGTGTGCGGGAACCCGTGACAGAACACGACCGGGAAGCCCTCCCCCGCGTCCGCGACGTGCATGCGGACCTCCCCGGTGTCGATCGTCCGATGCGTCAGTTCCACTCCGCCTCCAATTTCTAGAACACGTTCCTATTTCAAGGTAATGTCCAGAGGTCGTGAGCGAAATACCCAAGATTCTCGCCGGAAAGGTCGCCGTGGTGACCGGGGCCAGCCGAGGCATCGGCAAGGGCATCGCCCTGGAGCTGGGCGCGGCCGGGGCGACCGTGTACGTCACCGGGCGCACCGTCACGGCCGGACACCTGCCGGGCACGGTGTCGGCCACCGCCGCCGAGATCGACGAGCTCGGCGGCACCGGCATCGCGGTGGTGTGCGATCACCGCGACGACGCCGCGGTGGAGAAACTCTTCGCGCAGATCCGCGACGAGCAAGGCCGACTGGACGTACTGGTCAACAACGTCTACGACGCGCCCGGTTCGGCGCGCTGGATCGGCCGCAAGTTCTGGGAGGTGCCGCCCAAGGCGTGGGACGCGGGCTTCGATATCGGGGTGCGATCGCATTACGTGGCAAGCGTTTTCGCCGCGCCGCTGATCATCGAATCGCAGGGCCTGATCGTGAGCGTGTCCTCGCCGGGTGCGGTGCGCCAGATGCACAATGCCGTCTACGGGGTCGGCAAGGCCGCGGTGGACCGGCTGACCGCCGATATGGCCCACGACCTGGACGGCACCGGCGCGACCGCGGTCTCGATCTGGCCGGGCATCGTCAATACCGAACTGCTGCAAATGGTTCCGCCGGACATCCATGATCGGCTCGGCCAATGCGCCGAAGACGTTGTCGTGCGCGGCGTCACCGCTCAGGCCGATGCCGGTGTC
>NZ_JBSGBY010000763.1:0-3441 GCF_053601505.1 Nocardia sp. NPDC004722 | reverse complement strand
ATGCTGCGCATGCCGCTGCACCCGGTCGCGCTGGAGCTGCTGCGCGAGGTCGGCCCGCTGGCGGTGTCGAGCGCGAACGTCTCCATGACGTACCCGCCGGAGTAGTCGAGCGCGCCCATCTGCGACCACCAGCCGCCGCCCCAGATCAGGAAGGCGTTGACCGAATAGGCCAGCGTCGACCAGAGCGGCACGAAGATCAGCCACACCTTGAAATTGATGCGACCGATCACGCTGCCCAGGAACAGCAGTGGGGTGATGGCCGCGAAGACGAACTGGAAGTAGGCCAGCGTGGTCTCGGAGAACCGGAACTTGGGCATGAGTCCGTCGAGGAGCGGAATCACCGCCTGCTCTTGATTATTGGATCCGAGAATTGTGTGTGGCTTACCGATTGCGGCCCGCAGAATTCCTGGGCCGAGTTTGATGGGTTCGCCGAACCCCATCTTGAAGCCCCACAGCACCCACACGACCAGGACCAGCGAGAATCCGGTGAATGCCATGAGCATGGTATTGACGGCCCATTTGCGTTGCACGATACCGCCATACAAGATCGCGATACCGGGAATGCTCATGAGACCGACCAGAGTGGCGGCAACCAGTTGCCAGGCATTGTCGCCGGGGTTCAGCCAGTCGGGATACGGTGACATTGTTCAGCGCTACCTCACCGCGGGACGGGCAGGCACCATGCCCGGCCCAGCACTAAATTACGTTGTGACATAAGGTGTCTGGCGTCACATTGGGTGAACCAAGTGTTGTGCCGTAACGTTTCCCGGCGATTACCCACCGTTAAATCTGGATTTCGCGGTCCGGTCACGAATGCACGTGCATTCGAAATGAACGACTCACCAATAAATTCCGACCAGTTGGAACTCGATCGACAGGGTGCGATCACTCCCGTACGATCTGGCTACGGGGAGCACCGGCCGGTTCGAACGGGGGAAATGGAGTTGAGGAGTCGCTTACCGGCGACCATGCGCAATGCCGCGCAGTGGACGCGACGTTTCGTGCGCACCGCGCCGGGCGTCATCGGTGCGGTGGGCGCTGCCCTCGCACTCTTGGCTCTGATCGCCGGGCTGGTCTCGGAGAGTGCGCAGAGCGCCAAGATCACTCGCCACGACACCGTGCTGGCGCACACCGAGCCTCTCGCCAATGCCGCACAGCGGCTGTACGTGGCACTGTCCACCGCCGACGCCGCGGCCTCCACGGCCTATCTGTCCGGCGGGGTCGAATCCCACGATGTGCGCACCCGCTACGAGAACGCGCTCACCGACGCGGCCGCCGCGCTAGCCGAGGCCACCACGGGAGCCTCCGATACCGAGACGCGCGCCATCCTCGGCCGGATCGCGGCCGAATTGCCCAGTTACACCGGCGATATCGAGGCCGCGCGAGCAAACAACCGCCAGAACCTACCTGTCGGTTCCGCATATCTGCGACAAGCTTCCGCGCTCATGCAGGGCTCGATCCTGAAGGACGCGAAGGAACTGCAGCAGATCCGCGTGACCCAGCTGCACAACGACCAGGACGCCATCACCGGGCTGCCGTGGTGGAGCACCGGGATCCTGGTGCTGCTACTGGCCGCCTGCGGGTACGGCTCGTGGATCTTGTTGCGCCGCACCAATCGCTGGGTCAATTCGGGCGTGATCACCGCCGCCGGGCTGACCGTGGTGGCGCTGCTGTGGGTCGTCGCCACCACCATCGCGGCCTCGGCCGCCATCGACACCGGGGCCACCGCACGCTTCGAGAAGCTGGCCGATGCCCGCATTCTGGCTCAGCAGGCGCGCAACGAGGAGACCCTGCAGCTGGTCACCCGCACCGATATCGATGCCAGCGATGGCCGCTTCAAAACCAACTCCGACAAGCTGCGGGCGGACCTGGCAGGTCTGGTGAGCACGGATTCGGGCGCCCAGAACGCCTTCTCGAGTTGGCAGGACGGTCATACGCTCGAGGTCGCCGCCTACAAGAGCAACGACTACAGCGGCGCGGTCGCCCAGTCGGTCAAGACCGACGGCAAGGGCTCGGCCGCCCAGTTCAGCGCACTCGACAATGCCTTGAAGTCCGAACTGGACCGCACCCGGCAGGAAGTGCGCGACGATGTGAACACGGCCGGAAATGCCCTCACCCTCAGTGCCTCGGGCACGCTGGTGCTGCTGTTGGCCGCGGCGGTCGCCATCGTGGTCGGGGTGTGGCCGCGGTTGAAGGAGTTCCTGTGAAGACGCGCATGCGCATGCTGCTGCTGGCAGCCGTGGCACTGCTGGCTGGCGCGTGCGGGTCGACGCCGGACGCGGCCCCGTTCCAGCTGCCCGCGGAGAACCGATTGCCCGCCGGGGCAACGGTTATCGCCACCGCGCCGCCACCTCAGCGCGGCGACAAGTCGTGCGGTGATCCGGAGGCGAGTCTGCGCCCGAAGTCCGACAGCATCTCGGCGAAGTCGGTGGCGGCCATTCGGGCCAGCGGCAAGATCCGCATCGGGGTGGACCAGAACCAATTCCTGTTCGGCTTCCGCAATCCGAGCACCGGACAGCTGGAAGGCTTCGATATCGATCTGGCGCACGAGATCGCGCGCGATCTGTTCGGTGATCCCAATGCGGCCGAACTGCACCCCATCGACTCCTCGCACCGCGCGCAAGCCCTTGTCAGCAATGAGGTCGACCTCGTAGTGCAGGACTTCACGCCGACGTGTGTGCGGCGCCAGCTGATCCAGTTCTCCTCGGTGTATTTCTCGACCGACCAGCGGGTGCTGGTGACCAAGGGGTCCGGCATCAACTCCGCGGCGGATCTGGGCGGCAAGAAGGTGTGCGGCATCCCGGGCTCCACGACCCTGGACGCGGTGTTCGCACTGCCGGAGAAGCAGCGCCCCACCGTGATCGGCATCGAGAACTGGCTGGACTGCCTGACCGCATTGCAGCAGGGCGAGGTCGACGCCGCGAGCACCGACATGCCGCTGCTGTACGGCTTGAAGATCCAGGACCCCAACCTCGACATCGTCGGCACCTCGATGGCCACCGACGTGTACGCCGTCGGGGTGCAGAAGAACAACCCTGATCTGGTCCGTTTCGTCAACGGCGTCCTCGACCGCATCCGCAACGACGGCACCTGGCAGCGCATGTACAACGACCGGCTCAGCGTGATGGGCCCGTCCGGCGGTCCCCCGACCCCTCTCTACAGCGATTGAGTCAGGCCATGCACGGGAATCCTGGGCACATTCTCAGCGTCGCCGAAATAGATCGTGAAATCGCCGAGCGCGCACGCGAAATCGAGACCATCGCCGCGACCCTGGTCGAACTGGACAAGCATCCCGGACTGGTGTTGCTGCGCCGCTTCCCGCCCACCGGCGTCACCGAGGCGCGGTGGGCGCCCGCGCGCGCCGCGCTGGAGTTGATGTGGGAGGACTTCGGGCGGCTGGGCACGGTGCTGGACCGCGCGCGGGCCGCGCGCGCCCGGCGG
>NZ_JBSGBY010000762.1:0-3445 GCF_053601505.1 Nocardia sp. NPDC004722 | reverse complement strand
GTGGGCGGGCATCCTGCACTACATCCAGCTCACCGGCTACGACTGGGTGATGGGCTGCGTGTCGGTGCCGATGCAGATGAACCCGGAGGACGAGCCGGGCGTCAACGTGCGAGGCGTGCGCGACATGCTGCTGCGCAAGCACGCGCTGGACGCGGAACGCCATGTGCGCCCGTACAACCCGGTCGTCGTCGACGGCCGCACCCTCGACGAGCTGGCCGCCCCGGCCCGCCCGAAACTGCCCCCGCTGCTCAGCGGCTACCTGCGCCTGGGCGCGGAGATCTGCGGCGAGCCCGCGCACGACCCGGACTTCGCGGTGGCCGACTTCGTGGCCCTGCTCGGTCTGTCGACCATCAACACCCGCTACCTGGAGCGCCTGCAGGGCGCGGCCAACAGCCTGGATGCCCGGTGATGCCCCATGATGCCCGCCCTGCTCTCCCCTGACACCGGTTCGCTGTCGTGTCCGCCCGCCGAGGCGGACGCCCACGCCTGGATGCCCCACAGCCCTTGCGGCCCTTCGTGTGTCGATGCCCCCGACGAGGCCGGCACGCTGCGGGTGGCCGCGCGTATCGCCGGTGTGGCCGGGGTGCTGCTGAGCTTCCCGCTCGCCCACTTCGTCACCCCGCGCCGCCGCCGCGCCGGCTTGCAGAGCCGCTATGCGCGAGCCCTGCTGGCCTGCTGCGGAATTCGAGTCCGCATCGTCGACAATCGCGGTGAGTCGGTCGGCGACCAGGGTGGGCACGAGGGCGGTCTGCTGATCGCCGCCCGCCATGTCGGCTGGACCGATATCGTCGCGCTGACCGCGGTCGAGCCCATGAGCTTCGTGGCCCGCGCCGACCTGATCGACTGGCCCATGCTCGGCGATGTCGCCAAGCGGGTGCGCGTGATCCCCATCGAACGCGAACGGCTGCGGGCACTTCCGGCCGTCATCGAGACCATGGCCCGCCGCGCCGCCGCCGGTGAACGGGTGGCGTTCTTCCCGGAGGGCACCACCTGGTGCGGGCGCGCCCACGGCCGACTGCGCCCGGCCCTGTTCCAGGCGTCGGTCGATTCGGGGATGCCGGTGCAGCCGATGCGGCTGCGCTACCTGGACCGCCACGGCGAATTGTCCACCGTCCCAGGCTTCGTCGGCGTCGACTCGCTCGGCGACTCCATCCGTCGGGTGCTGCGCTCCAAGGGCGTCATCGCCGAAATCGCCTTGCAGCCACTGGAATACCCGGCCGAGGATCGTTTCGAGCTGGCCCGGCGCTGCGAGCGGGCCCTGGAGGACGATACGGTCGCCCGCGCCTTCACCGATGTGATCCACGGCACCGAGAATCTCGAGGCCGTCGGCACCGGTGCGGTCCGCCGCGCCACCTCGACCGAATCTCCGGTCCACGTAGGGTAATTCGACTCGGGGTACGGGCCGGTCCGAAATTCGGACCGGCCCGTCGTCGAATTCCGGCTGTTTGACTTTGTCGCGATTCACGGCCAGTATGGGTTCGTCAGCACCTCGCTAGGCGAGGCTCCTGTACGAACACAGGCCACTGATCCGACGACGTCGAGAGACGCCCAGGGTTAGGACAGGTTTCCCCGGATTAAGGGGTCACCCGAAGTGGCTTCCCCTCGCGGGATTACGTCGTGCAGTGCCGAAGCTCTGACGAGAGGGGTGCCCGCGCCACCGGTCTCGGTGTTGCGATCTCCCCATTGTCGCTGCGTAACACGGTAAGCGGCGCCCCTGTGCGCCCCGGCGGCAAGGAGGTGAGGGGCGTATGAGTTCCGGCGATAGTCCGTATCCCAGTCCGGGTCGAAAACAATTCTCGTTCCCGGCTTGCCGCACTCTGACGGCCGCTTGATTTCGAATCGTTCGTCGCCTTTCGTCGACGTTCCTATTTCGCATGCCCGTTGTCAGAGTTTCTCGCGGTGAGCCCTTGTCTCCACAAAGGAGTTCTCTCATGGCCGTCATCGCATTCCCCCGCAACCACGCCCCGCTGACCGTGCTGTCGGTACTCGCCGCACCCGTCCGCCGGGCGCGTGCTCGGCACACCCTGACCGATCAGGAGCGCGCCAACCTCCGGCTGTCGCGCTCCCGCGTCGCGGTGCACACCGCCGCTCTGGGCGGCCACCCCTACCACGTGTAGGACAGCACGCTCATCATGCCGGCTTCGCCGTGATAGGCATTGTGGCAGTGGATCATCCACTGTCCCGGGTTGTTCGCGTCGAAGTCGGCCTCGACCGTCTGCATGGGCAGCACGATCGAGGTGTCCTTGCGTGCGCCGGTGCCCGCCGGATTCACCACCTGGTAGGTGTGGCCGTGCAGGTGCATCGGATGGAACATCATGGTTTTGTTGACGAATCGGAGCCGAATCCGTTCGCCCGCAGCCACATTCAGCATGGCGTGGTCCGGGTAGGACTTGCCGTTGATGGTCCAGACGTAGTCGCCCTTGCCCATACCGAGCGCCACCTCCAGGATGCGGTCGGGCTTGCGCGCGGGTAGTCGCACGGATTCGGCCGCGACCAGCTGGCCACCGGTGAGCGGCGGCGTGGTCAGCTCCGCCGGGCGGACATCGGTCGCCAGCGGCGCGCCGCCGCCGGTGCGGATCAGCGCGACAGCCCGGCCGTTCTTGCCTTCGGCCGAGGCCACCAGCGGGAAGACGCCGTCGGCGAGATCGATGACGGCGTCGTAGCGTTCGCCCATGGCCAGCAGCAGACTGTCGGTGGTGACCGGCTGTACCGGGAAGCCGTCACTGTGCGTGACCCGCAAGCGGTGGCCGCCGACCGCGACGCGGAAGGCGGTGTCGGAGGCGGCATTGATGATGCGCAGCCGCAGCCGCTGGCCCGGGCGGCCGGTGAAAGTAACCGGGTCCGTGCCGATTCGGCCGTTGATCAGGTAGTACGGGTAGTCGGTGATATCGCCCGCGTCGGAGCCCAGCGGGGCGTTCGGATCCGCGGACATGCCCATCCCACCGTGATCCATGCCGCCGTGATCCATGCCCGCCATGCCCTGCTGCTGGAGCTTGCGCAGCTGCTGGTCGGGATCGCGGCCGTCGACGCCGTCGAGCCAGTCGTCCAGCACCACAACGGCTTCCAGGTCGTAGTCCGCGCCGTCGGCGGGGTCCTCCACGATCAGCGGCGCGTACAGGCCGCGATCGAGCTGTACGCCGACATGCGGGTGGAAGAAGTAGGTCCCGGCGTCGGGCACGGTGAACTCGTAGCGGAAGGTGCCGCCGGGAGCGACCGCGGGCTGGGTGAGGTCGGGTGCGCCGTCCATATCGTTGCGCAGCGCGAGCCCGTGCCAGTGCACGGTGGTGGGGGCGGGCAGGGCATTGGTCAGGTCGGCGCGCAGCACCTCGCCCTTGGCCACCCGGATCTCCTTGCCGGGCAGGGCGTCACCGTAGGCCCAGGTGCGCACCTGCACCCCGCCCAGATCCACGGTGGTGGGCGCGGCGCGCAGCGTCACGTCGCGGGT
>NZ_JBSGBY010000761.1:0-3447 GCF_053601505.1 Nocardia sp. NPDC004722 | reverse complement strand
GCGCACTGCCGCCACCTGGTGCTGGGCTCGTCGATGGTCGTCTACGGCGAGGGCCGCTACATCGACTCCGCGGGCGTGCCCGTCGATCCCGCCCCGCGCACCCGCAACGACCTCGACCACGGCCGCTTCGACCACCGCGGCCCCGACGGCCGCCCGCTGGCCTGGGCCCCCATCGACGAGGACGCCGCGCTGCGCCCGCGCAGCATCTACGCCGCTTCCAAAGTGGCACAGGAGCATTACGCCCTGGCCTGGGCGGCGGCCACCGGCGGCACCGTGACCGCGCTGCGCTACCACAATGTCTACGGACCCGATATGCCCAGGGACACACCGTATTCCGGGGTCGCGGCCATCTTCCGCTCCGCCCTGGAGGCGGGCGAGGCCCCGCGCGTCTTCGAAGACGGCACGCAGGCCCGCGATTTCATCCATGTCCGCGATATCGCCGCCGCCAATGTCGCCGCGCTCGAGCATCCGCTGGGCGCGTTCACGCCGCTCAATATCGCCTCGGGCAATCCGGTCACCATCGGCGAGGTGGCCGCGATCCTGGCCACCGCGTGCGGCGGCAAGCAGCCGGTGGTCACCGGCGACTACCGCAGCGGCGATGTCCGCCACATCGTGGCCAGCCCCGAACGCGCCCGCCGCACACTGGGTTTCGTCGCCGAGACCACCCCGAAGAACGGCCTCACCGAATTCGCCACCGCCCCCCTGCGGGCCACCGCCGGAGCCGGAGCCCCGACCTGGCGCTAGCCCGTGGCGATCGCCCCGGGGTACTCGCGCATCAGGATGTCCACGGTCATCTCGAAGGCGGCGTCCACGCGCTCCCGGTCCCCGGTGGTGAGCAGGTCCAGCTGCAGGCCGCGCACCTGGGCGAGGATGAACGTCGCCGTGCGGGAAGCGGTTTCGGCGGGCCATCGATACCGCGCCAGCTCGCGTTCGATCACCGTCAGCCAGTCGGTGACCAGCCGGGACCGCGGATGTTCGGGGCTGCGCGCGGCGACGGCGACCAGTTCGAACAGCACCAGGAACTGACGTTGCTCGCGCGGCCGGCACAGGTGCCGCCAGGCCGCGCGCAGCAACTCCGCCGGGGAGTCCACCGTCCGGAGTTCCTCGGCGAGCAGCCGCTGCTCGAAATCCGCGCGAATGTGTTCGAGGACCTCGGAGATCAGCGCGTCCTTGGTGTGGAAATGCCGGATCAGGGTGGCGTGGCTGACGCCGAGGACCTCCGCGGCCCGCCGGAGGGACAGTTCGTGCACGCCGTGGTCGAGCACGTATTCGGTGGCCGCCGCGAGCAATTCCGGGCGGCGGTGCTGAAATCGCAGCGCCCGCCCATCGATCTTCGTGCCCGCCACCTGCGGATTCTCGGCCATGTCCGAAACTTTACCGTTCCAAGTGGTTACGTAACCACTTGGTACGGCTATCGTGGGCCGGGCGGCGCGGCGTCCGCGCGAGAGGAGACACCATGCGAGAAGACGAATACCTCGACTACGACGCGGTCGGGCTGGCCGAACTGGTCGCCCGCGGCGAGGTGCACCCCGCCGAACTGCTGCGGCTGGCGCTGGACCGGTGTGCGCGGGTCGATCCCGCACTCAATGCGGTGAGCCTGCTGATGGAAGAGGTCGGCACCCGCCTCGCGGCCCGCTCCGACCACACCGGTCCGCTCGCGGGTGTGCCGTTCCTGCTCAAGGACCTCGGCCAGGACTTCGCGGGCTACCCCACCTCGGGCGGCACCGGCCCGCTGCGGTCGGTACCCGCCGAGCGCAACAGCCTCACCGTGGACCGGTGGCTCGCGGCCGGACTGGTGATCTTCGGCAAGACGACCACCCCCGAATTCGGCAGCAAGGGCATCACGGAGACCGGCACCTTCGGTGCGACCCGCAATCCGTGGGATCCGGGCCGTACGCCCGGCGGCTCCTCCGGCGGCTCCGCGGCGGCCGTCGCGGCGGGCATCGTGCCGGTCGCGGGGGCCAGCGACGGCGGTGGGTCGATTCGAATTCCGGCCGCCTGCACCGGACTTTTCGGACTCAAGCCGGGCCGGGGTCTGGTGCCCGGCGGACCTGCGGTCGGGGATCCGCTGTTCGGCGCGGTCAGCGAGGGCGTGCTGTCGCGCAGCGTCCGCGACACCGCCGTCATGCTCGATATTCTCAGCCCGCCCGACCCCGGCGCGCCCTACCACGTACCCCGCCCCGACCGGCCCTTCCGCGATGCGGTGACCGCGCCCCCGCGTCGGCTTCGTATCGGATTCACCAGCGAATCCCCTTTGGGCACACCGGTGGACGCCGAGGCGGTGAACGCGGTCACCGACGTGGCCGGGTTGCTCGCCGAGCTGGGCCACACCGTCGAACCCGCCGATCCGGGCATCGACGGCCGACAGTTGGCCCTCGATTTCATGGCCGTCTGGACCGCCTCCATCGCCACCCGCATCGAGCACGCCTGCCGGATAACCGGTTCGGCCCCCGGTGATTTCGACATCGACACCCAGGTGCTGGCCGCGATCGGTCGGACGGTCGGTGCGCCGGACCTGTTGCGCGCGCACGCCCGCTGGAACGACTACACCCGCACCCTGGCCGCGTTCCACGAGCGCTACGACCTGCTGCTGACCCCAACGCTGGGCGAGCCGCCCATCCGAATCGGGCAGCATCGCACCCCGGCGCTCGCCGCCAAGTTCCTGCCGCCGCTGCTGCGTGTCGGCGCCGGACATGTGCTGGCGTGCAGCGACTTCTATCGCGATCTGGTGACCGCAAATCTGTCGGCCGTCCCCTTCACCCAGCTCGCGAATATCACCGGCCGCCCGGCCATGAGCGTGCCCACCTACTGGACCGCGGCGGGTCTGCCGCTCGGTACCCAGTTCGTCGGCGCGCCCGGCAGCGAGTTCCTGCTCCTGCAACTCGCGGCCGAGTTGGAGGCGGCGCGGCCGTGGGCGGATCGCCGTCCGGCGGATGCGCTTGTCCCGCAGGCTGTTCCGGCCCGCTGACCGTACTCACCAGTTGGTGAGAATCACGTGATTGATCAGTAGCGCCCCCGCCGCCTGCACGACGAGCCAGAAGCGCGTGCTGTGGCGGGGGAGCAGCGCGGTCGCGGCCAGCGCCCAGACGTCGAAGGGCAGCCAGATACGTTCGGTCTCGGCCTTGCTCAGGCCGCTGATATCCGCGATCAGGATGGCGGCGATCCCGGCGACCGCCATCAATGCCGCCGGATCGACATGGGATCGCCAGCGGCGCAACCACTCTCGAAGTGGATGCAGCGGCAGCAGCTCCAGTTCGACCACCGCCCGGCAACTCGCCGCGGCGGTGGCCAGACCCACCGCGCACACCGTCGCGGCGAGATTGCCCCACACCCAGTAGGAGTAGGGCCGGGTACTCGCGATCCCCTGGTAGTACCGCTCCACCACCAGGTGATAGCCGGTGAGCCACCAGAATCCGGCCGCCGCGAACGCGCCCACCACGGCGAGCG
>NZ_JBSGBY010000760.1:0-3457 GCF_053601505.1 Nocardia sp. NPDC004722 | reverse complement strand
GGACCACGCCCGACCCCGCCAGCGCCTCGACACCCGCGACCACCCTCGGCATCACCTCCACCATCCAGCAGGTCGTCGACCACCAGTGCCTGCGCTGGACCGGACCCGCCGTCGGCGACGGCCTGACCATCGAGGGCGGCACCCACGTGTGGACCTTCACCCCGGTCGATGGCGGAGTACTCGTCCGCACCGAGGAGAACTGGCGGGGAGCCCAGGTAGAAGCGGACATTTCGACCTCAACCGGGTTCCTCGGCATGGGCCTCGAGGCGTGGCTGACCGACCTCCGACAGGCCGCGGAACACTGAGGTCACACCGGAGAGTCGTATTGTCGACGGCAATCCCCGGCGGGGCTCACCGCTCGAGAAACCCTCCCGCGATGGCCAGAGAGGGGATGATCTAGACAGTGGCGGGCATCCTGACCGTCATTGCTCGACCACCTCATACGAAATGAGTTTGGCTATGGCCGACAGGCAGAGCGGGACCGTGAAGTTCTTCAACGACGAGAAGGGGTTCGGCTTCATCGCCCCGGACGGCGGAGGCGACGACCTGTTCGTCCACTTCAAGGCGATCGAGGCCGACGGCTTCCGGTCCCTCAAGGACGGGCAGCGCGTGTCGTTCGTCGCGGCCCGCGGCCAGAAGGGCATGCAGGCCGAGCAGGTCCGCCCGGAGTGATCCTCGGGCACTCGATAAAGCTCAGCCACTGAATCCGGTTCGGCATCAAGGTCAGCGGTGAATCGGGCCGTCCGCCTCGGCGAGGGGACGGCCCGAAGCCCCGCCCACCTCCGCGATGATCTGGGCGGCGATCGACACCGCGGTCTCGTCGGGGGTCGACGCATTGAGGTCCAGGCCCAGCGGGCTGCGCACGCGGCGCAACCGCTCGGGTGCGATACCCGCCGCCGACAGCCGCGCCATCCGGTCGCGATGGGTGCGGCGCGATCCCAGCGCGCCGATGAAGGCCAGGTCTGGAAGGTCGAGCGCCTCGGCCAGCATGGGGACATCGAATTTCGCGTCATGGGTGAGCACGCACACCACGGTGCGGGAGTCGATGCGGCCGCAGTCGTGTTCGCGGCGCAGATAGCGGTGCGGCCAATCCACCACGACCTGCTGGGCGGCGGGGAATCGGGTTGGGGTGGCGAAGGTTTCGCGGGCATCGACGACGGTGACCCGGTAGCCGAGTTGCGCGCCGAGGCGGCTGAGGGCGCGCACGAAATCATTGGCCCCGGCCAGAATCATGCGCGCGGGGGCACCGAAACTGTGCACGAAGGCGCGGGGCGGGTAGGGCGGCTCGCATTCGGCGGAGCCGATCGTGCCGGTGCGGCCGGATCGGGCCATGGCGACCGCATCCCGACTGATGGCGTCCCGGGCGGTCACGTCCCCGACAGTTACGTCTCGAACAGGCGCGTCCCCAACAGCCACGCCCAAGGCAGGCGCGTCCCCAACAGCCACGTCCAGGGCGGGCGTGGCAGTCTCACCGGTGTCTTCGGGGCCGATCAGGCGCCAGACGGGATTGTCGTCGAGGGTGGTCGTCACTGCGACCGGGCAGCCGTCGCGGATCGCCCGTTCGAGAGCCTCGAGGTCGGCCAGCCGTTCGGGGCCGACGGGTTCGATGAAGACTTCCAGCTCACCGCCGCAGGTCAATCCGATGGCGATGCCGTCCGGATCGGCGAGGCCGTAGTGCTCGAGCACCGCGCATCCGGTGGCCAGCACGTCGGCCGCCGACTCGACGACCGCGGCCTCCACACACCCGCCCGACAGGGAGCCGAGGACCTCGCCGGAGGCGGTGACGACCATGGCGGCCCCGAGTTCACGCGGACCCGCCCCGGTCACGGCCACCACTCGCGCCAGCGCGACCGGGCCCTGCCGGACCCGATCGATCAGCTGCGCCAGCACATCTCGCACGCCAACCATCTTCACAGCTCAATGGACTCGGCGTACGACTAGCCACGCGAGTAGCAATACTGTGGCTACCGAAATGCCACGGTTGTCGACCGGAAGTGGCTAGACGCCCCGGCGGCGTTCGGCGGCCTCCTTCATCTTCTGGCCCGCCGCACGCATTTCCGGAGTGACCTTGAAGTGGCCGCCCCACTCGTTGAGGGTGTCGCCGTAGTCCGGGACCGGCAGGATCTGACGCAGCAGCGGGTCCGGCACGCCGCGGCGCTGCCATTCGCGCGGGTAGCCGAGCGAGACCTCTTCGAAGCGGACCCCGTCGTACCAGGTGGTGCGGGGGATGTGCAGGTGACCGTAGACCATGCACACCACGTTGTAGGTGACATGCCAGTCGGAGGTGAGATCGGTGCCGCACCAGAGCGCGAACTCCGGATACCACATCATGTCGACCGGCTGACGGACCAGCGGCCAGTGGTTGATGAGCACCAGCGGGGTCTCCGCGGGCAGCGCGTCGAGGCGGCGCTGGGTGTACTGGACGCGGGCGTGACACCAGGCGTCGCGGGTCAGATACGGCTCGGCCGACAGCAGGAACTCGTCGGTGGCCACCACATTGCGGTCCTTGGCGATGGCCAGGCCCTCGGCCTTGGTCTTCGCGCCTGCGGGCAGCCAGGAGTAGTCGTAGAGCAGGAACATCGGGGCCAGCGTCACCGCGCCGCCGTAGTGTTCCGCGCCCGCGCCCTCCCACACCGGGAACGGGTCCTCGGGCGTGAGCACGTCCAGGTCGCGGCACAGCGACACCAGGTAGTCGTAGCGTCCCGCTCCGTGCATCTGCACGGGATCCTTTGCGGTGGTCCACAATTCGTGGTTGCCGGGCACCCAGATGACCTTGGCGAAGCGGCCGCGCAGGGTCTCCAGCGCCCAGCGGATGTCGTCGGTCTTCTCCCCGACGTCACCGGCCAGAATCAGCCAGTCCTCGGGCGAATCCGCGCGAATCGCCTCGACCACCGGCTTGTTGCCCTGATGACCGACATGGATGTCGCTCACCGCCATCAACTTCGGAGTCACCCGGTTCCGCCTCTCTGTCTACGACCGATCACTGCGGCAACAGCCCCGGCCCCCACCAGATTCCCACGCCCCGCGCGGGGCGTGCTCAGCGCACCCAGCGGATGCGCGCGGTGGCCGCGAATGCGGTGGCGACGGTGAGGGTTCCGGTGGGGTCGCGGCGGCAGGAGGCGATGGCGAGGTGGCAGGGGCGGGGGATGTCGGGTGGGATGCGGACGCCGCCTTCGATCTCGTAGCGCATGTTGGTGACCTTCCAGCGGCGAGCGTGGGGGTCGTCCGGGTCGACGGGCGGGGCGTCGGGGCGGGCCACCACCATGACTTCGGTGATGCCGGTCGGCCATTCGAAGATCAGCAGGCCGTGCTGTTCGGCCAGACCGCGGACGGCGGGCATGCCGCCGGGGTGCTCGTCGGCGGGTGCCGCTGCCACCTCGGGTTCGCCGTCGGAGCGGGTCATGTCGGAGGTGCGGCCGGAGACCGACGCGACCACGCCGTAGACGGGGACGGCGCC
>NZ_JBSGBY010000759.1:0-3471 GCF_053601505.1 Nocardia sp. NPDC004722 | reverse complement strand
CGCGGGTGTGCCCGCCGAACTGGCCCGCACCGCCCTGGCCGCCGGGGTGCCCACCATCTGCGATTTCGACGGTCAGGCGCTGGAATTGGCGGCCCTTGGGAAATGATCCAGACCGGGTCACCGAAGGTGGCGGTGACCTGGTCGGCGAAGAGTTCGCCGAGGTTGATGGCGCTGGTGTAGACGATGGGCGCGAGCACCGGCTCCGCCCGCAGGCGTCCCAGGTCACGCAGCACCTCCAACCCGGAGTAGCCGGAATGCACTCCGGCGGCATGCAATTCGCGCTGCAAGGCGCGAGCGCGCTCGGTCACGGTGGCGGGCTCGGTCACATCGACCTCGAGCAACACCGAGGAGGTGAAGTCCCCGACCACCCCATCCACCTCCGGATGCACCGGCTCCCGATGGAACAGCGGCAGATTCAACAAGAACCGCCGCTGCGCAGACCACCCGCCGATGGTCTCCGCGAACACCGACGCCAACGCCATGGCCGGAGTGATGCCCCGCTCATGCGCGGCAGCGAACATCCGCCCCTTGGCCTCCGGCGGTAACCAGCGATGCAGCCGCACCGTCCGCGCCGCGCGTCCATCCGCCGACTCCGCCGCATCCACTCCGGCCTTGTGCGACAAAGCGACTCGAGTCGCACCCGATGCTTCGAGCGCACCCCGCCCTTCGGCCACGCCCGGCATTGCGGTCGTGTCCGGCATTGCGGTCGTGTCCGAGATCGCCGCCGGGACCACGATCTCCTTCGTATGGGTCGCCTGGTGAGCGCGCGGGAGCTCCGGCGCGCCGGGTAGTTCGGGGAGGCGGGCCTGCCACCACTCGCGGTCGGCAGCGTGTTCCGGTGCTGGACCGGCGTGTTCGGCGAGGTACTGCCGGAAGGTGTAGGTCTGCGGCGGTAGGGCCTCGCCGTGGTAGAGCCGGGCCAGATCCGCCACCAGGATCCGGTAGCTCATGGCGTCGGCCGCGAGCATGTCCACATCCAGGTGCAGCCGGGTGCGGCCCTCCGGCAGCAGAGTCAGCGCGATATCGATGACCTGCCCCTCCTCGACCGCCATCAGCTGATGGGTCCGCTTGTCCCGCAACGCTTCCAGCGTGCTCTCGACAGTCTCCGCATCGGCGGCGCGCAGATCGGTGACGCTCCACACCGGGCTGCCCGGCCGTTCCAGCGTCTGTTGAGTCCCGTCCGGCAGGAACCGGGTCCGCAGCATCGGATGCCGCCGCACCAGCGCCTCCACCGCGGCGCCCAACCGCTCAGGATCCACATCGGCCCCGTCGAATTCGACATACAGGTGCGCCGCGACGGCCCCCAACTGCTGGCTGTCGGAGCGGCCGATCCAGTACGCGTGTTGCATGGGTGCGAGAGCGAAAGGGCTCCCGTCGTCGTGGCCGACCGTGGTGGGCAACGCACCCGAATCGACCGCTGCGGGGCCACCGGCCCACGCCGCGCCGCCGGTTTCCGCCACGACGGCGCGGCGACCGGGGATCGATTCGAGACGGGCGATGAGAGCCTGGCCGTCGTCGAGGGTCTGCACCCCGTGCACCCCGGCCGCGTCGATGCCGGGCAGGGCGGGCCGGATGGGTGTCGCACCGGTGGCGATCACGAGTTTGTCGTAGCCGAGCCAGTTCTCACGCCCGGTGTCGAGTTCCCGCCAGCGCACCCGCTGCCCGTCGACATCGATCTCGAGGACCTCGGTCCGCAAGCGCAGATCGATCTCCCGGGCCCGGTGTTCCTCGGGTGTCCGTGCGATCAGATCGTCCCGGTCGCCGACATCCCCGCCCACCCAATAGGGAATCCCGCACGCCGAATACGACGTGAAGTGCCCCCGCTCGAACACCACGATCTCGAGGTCCTGCGGCCCCCGCAACCGGCGCGCCTGCGACGCCGCCGCCATCCCCGTCGCGTCCCCGCCGATGATCACCACGCGTTCACCCATGCCCCCACCGTACGAGATCGACGCAGGCCGCCCGCTCAGGTGGGCGTCGCGTGCGGCCCTACCGCGTCTCGAGCGGCGGGCCCACTTCGCTCGGCGGCGTCGGGGCGGGAGCCAGGACGATGGTGTTGCCGCCGTGCTGTTTGGCCTGATACATCGCGGTGTCGGCGCGGCAGAGGGTTTGGCGCACCAGCTCGCCGTCGCGGGTGGGGGTGGACTGCGCGGGGAAAGGAGCCAGGCCGATGCTGGCGGTGACGGCGATCGCGCCGATCGGCTCGGCGACCGCGCGGCGCAGGCGGTCGGCGACCTCGATGGCCGGGTCGATCGGCAGGCGGACTATGACGGCGAATTCCTCACCGCCGAAACGGGAGACGATGCTGTCCGCGGGCGCGGTGTCGCGTAGGCGGTCGGCGGTGGAGACGAGGACCTCGTCGCCTGCGGCATGGCCGAAGGTATCGTTGACCGCCTTGAAGCGGTCGAGATCGATCATCAGCACGCAGGCGGGAGTCGGGCTGGGATGCGAGAACCAGATCGCCGAGTAGTAGTCGAGGCCGCGTCGGCTCAGCAGTCTTGTCAAAGGGTCGCACAGCATTTCGCCGCGCAGCAGGGAGTAGCAGAGTTGCAGACCCGGCGGCACCATGACCGCCGCCGCCATGCCCATGATCATGATCACCGCGGAGTTGATGTCGCCGCCCCGCAGCAGCGGGACCGACAGCAGGCCCGCCGCCAGCAACGACCACGCGGTCTGCGCCGCCAGGATCTTCGGGCTGTGCAGGGCACTCACGTAGATGCCGATGATCAACAGCATCATCATGCCGACCGCGCGCGCGACATACCCGGGACTCAGGGCGCACACCGCGGTGACGCACACGTCTGCGACGCCGGTCAGGATCAGCGATTCGGTCTCGGTGGGCCAGGGCCGCCACCACCAGCGCACGCACCACACCAGCCCGGTTCCCGCCAGCAGCCACAGCAGCACGCGTGCCACCGAATCCGTTGGCCGCGTGGGTGACAGCACCGTCAGCACGGCAATGATCGGCCCGGCCAGCCCGCACAGCCCGACCGCGACCTTCAAGGCGCCCAGCGCCGACCGCGCGGCGATCGCATCGACCACCCACCGGTAATCGACGTCCTCACGCCACCATTCACGAACCAACCGCAGATCAACGAGCACGTCCTGCCCCCTCGGCGCGGAACGGAACCTCCTGCTGTATCGCACACATCCGCCGCACCACCTCCGGCCGGATACCGCAGTCTACTCAGCGGTAATAACAGCGTCTCGGAAATCGTGAGTCAGGTCACAGATGGTCGCCGCAGCGGGGGTTACCACGCCGAGCCTGGCCGAGGGCTGCTCGGGACCGCATTTTTCGATGGCAATTCCCAACCGGATCCGAAGGGAATCAACAGGATATCCGTTCTGTTCTTCGAATTCCATTGGGATCCAATTAAGTTCATTGCCCCGGCAATTTCGTCTCGGTTAGGTTCGAATTGTCAGAAAATCAATTCACACAAGGAGTGATTCAGCACATGGGTTCATCAGGTT
>NZ_JBSGBY010000758.1:0-3491 GCF_053601505.1 Nocardia sp. NPDC004722 | reverse complement strand
CTCTCATCGAAAAGGCAACGGACACAGGTCAATTCCAGCCGGACGCCGATATCGAGGCGCTGTTGTCGCTACTGCTGCTGGCCCTTCCTCACCTCGCGCTGGCCCCGCATGTCGAGGGCCTCGATCCAGTTCTGGGGATGTCGGGCAGTGCACCCGATCAGGCCGTCACCGCCGCCCAACGCCTGGTAGCCGCATTCCTGTCTCCGTACCGAACCCGCGGCTGAGCGACCTGCACATCCGTGAGAAGCGGGAGTGGCTCAGTGAACTGGCTGGAGTTGGCGGAAGGCGCGGGGGCCCATGCCTTTCCAGCGGCGGAAGGCTTGGGAGAAGCTCGAGACTTCGATGTAGCCGAGGCGGTGGGCGATTTCGGCGACGGGTAGGCCCTGGCTGACGAGGAGTTCTTCGGCCAGGCGTTCGCGGATTTCGTCGAGGAGGGCGCGGTAGGAGGTGCCCTCTTGGGCCAGGTGATGGCGGAGGGTGCGTTCGCTGAGGTGAAGTGTGTCGGCGACCGCCGCGGAGTCGGGGGGATCGGCCAGGTGTTCGAGCAGGATGTTGCGGACCTGGCCGGCGATGCCGGTGCGAGCGCGGCGACGGTCGAGCAGATCGCGGCAGTGTTGCAGGGCGACGGCGGAGGTCTGTTCGTTGGCCTGGGGGAGCGGGGCATCGAGCAGTTCGCGCTCGAAGGCGACGATGTTCTCGTCGGCGTCGAATTCCGGTGTCATGCCGAATATTTCCTCGTAGAGCCCCAGCTTCTCGGCAGGGGGAGCCGAGAAGGCGAAGCTGACGCGAGCCAGGGGCATCGGGGTGGCGAGCAGGTCGCGTTGCAGGGTTCGAATCCCGGCGGCATCGCGTTCGATGGTGAACCGGCGCAGCTCCGGTGGGATGCCGAGAGGTTCGAGCACCAGTTGCGATTCCCCTTCCAGGGTGCGGGTGGAGGTCTCGCTCAAGGAGAAGCTCAGCTCGCCGAACTGGAACCCGACACGGATCGCCGAGCGCAGGGTGGGGCTGCTGACGAGGGCGAATCCCCACAACCCATAGGACGTGAGCCGGAACCGGGTACCGGCCGTGATGCCCAGCCCGGGCGGATCCCCGAGCTCGCGGACCAGGTTGGCGATGACGGCCAGTTCGTCGGTGGCGTACACGACTCCGTTGGGATCGGACAGCTGCGCCTCGGTGAGGCCGCTTCCGCGCAAACAGGTTTCGACCGACAGGCCGTTCTCCTGGCCGAGTCCGACCATGAGCAGTGCGCCCATAGTCGAGCGCGGAGTGTCCCAGTGAACCACGGAGCTCCCATGAATCGGATGGACAATTCCTTGCCGATTCTAGTAACTCCGTGGTTCTCCGACATGGTGCGGGCTACTGCGTGTACTTGGTGACGAACTCCGCGATGGCGTCCTGCATCTGCTGCAGGCCGGGTTCCTCGATCGGATAGTGGCCCGCGTTGTCGAGCATGACCGTCTGCACCGGGACCTTGGTGATGGGGTCCAGCACCGGCTGGCTCAGGTGCAGTGGCGACCAGCGGTCCTCGGCGGGCTGGGTGAGAAGTACCGGGCAGGCGTCGAAGTCCGCGGGCTCCACCGCGGGCTGATAGCCCATGTAGGAGGCCAGGAACTTCACCGGCACCCAGTTGCCGCCGGAGGTCCGGTCGTCGATCATCACCTTCAGCGCGGCCTTGTCGTTCACCAGCGCCGACATCTTCGAGGCCAGGGTCATCGGGTATTTCATGCCCCGCATCGGGGTATGCGACAGCGCTCCCATCAACGGGCCGCCCGCGCGGGCGGTGACGATGTCGTGCGCGGTCTCATCCTTGACCTGCTGGTTCCGCTGGTCCAGGAAGGTCATGCCGACGATGCCGCGCAGTGTGCCCTTGGGGGCCTTGGCGGCGACGTGATAGGTCAGCATGCCGCCCGCGCTCAGGCCGTACAGCACGATCGGCCGGTCGTCACGGGACTGCTCGTAGGCGAGGAAGTCCACGACCAGATCGACCCAGTCGTCGTAGCTGGGGACCGTCCCCGGCGCGACCCGGGTCAATCCATAGCCGAGGTTGTCCAGTGCGACGGTCTCGAAGCCGCGTGCCGCCAGTGGTGCACCCAGGATCAGGCTCATCTGACGTCCGTTGGTGCCGACGCCGTGGTGCAGCACCACCTTGGCCGGTGCGCTCGGGTTGCGGTAGCGGTCCAGGTGCACGGTGTTGCCGCGCCATTCCCAGAAGTCCTCTTCCGGAGCATTGGTGTCGTCCAGCCGCAGGCGCGCCGGCAAGAATTCCTGAAGGTCGCGCCAGGCTTGCTGATCGCGGTAGTAGAGGGGGTTGTTCGAGGTGGCCATGATATGTCCTCTCCTTGAATTCTGTGGTCCCCGGGACGATTTCGTCGTCCTCCGGTTTCTCGATTCCTTGGGGCTGACATCGAATCTATGGATTGCGAACCGTTCACCACAGGTTGCGGACGGCCGATGAGTTACTCGTTCCGGCAAGACCTTTATCGGCTGGCGGGAACCCGCGCCGCGAGTGCGCGCAGCGGGTCAGCCCCGGTGCCCGCGCGGGCAGCGAGCGCCTCGAGCTCGGCCAGCAGCATCGCCACCTCGCCGGGCGCGGCTCCCGAATGCGAGCTCAGTGATCTCTTCGCCATCGGCGACCAGAACACCGTCCACAGCAGAGCGGTCAGGAGCGGTGCGGGCAGCCGATCGAGGAAGCGCATGTTGGCGGGTGTGAGGCGCACATCGTTTCCCCGGACAGCCGCGAAGCCCGCCCGGATGGCTGCCGCGAGCGCGCGGGCGTCGGCCCAGCGAAGCCGCGAGCCGAACCGTCGCGGGGCCGGGACATACCCCATCGCCATGATCGGAGCCATGTACGCCGCATGGGTTTTGAGCCAGGCGTCGATATCCGGATCCACAACCGTGGGGATACCCGCGCCATCGAACGCATCCCTGGCGGCCTCGAGCTCCGGAGTGGTCCGTCCGTCGATCGTGCCGATCGTCGTGATCTGCATAAAGCGCAGAGCCGCAGGCACAATCGCATATTCCAGCACCTGATCTCGCAGGTCTGCGAGAACGGCGGGAAAGCCCCACAGAAGTCGCTCCGCCCCGATTTGTTCGGCCCATTGATCCGCTCCCGAAGCGCAGTTGAACATCAGCATGATCGCGCGAGATCCGTTGCGTGCCAGCGTCGGAATCAGCGCGTCGATGTGCGGGCGCTGCACGGCCACGATGACCAGGTCGTAGCTCTCCCGCAGAGTGGGTTCGAGGCCGACCCGCGCGATCGCGGTTCGGCCGGTGAGCCGAGAACGTGTCACCAGACCCTGTTCGCTCAAGAAGGCGCGACGGGCTTCGTTGCGCACGATCAGGGTGACGTCGTGTCCTACGTCGGCGAGTTTCGCGGCGAAGAGGCTTCCGATGGAACCCGCGCCCAGAACGGCGATGCGCAGCGTTGTCGATGTCATACGGCCAGCCGTCCGATTCGGGAGGCGACGGCCTGGACGAACCAGAGCTTGTCG
>NZ_JBSGBY010000757.1:0-3500 GCF_053601505.1 Nocardia sp. NPDC004722 | reverse complement strand
GCGCCCGCCGCCCCAACCCCGATGCCGACCACGGAAATCGGCGGGGCGGCGGACGCCGACGGGCGTGCCGTCCGCGATCGCGCGGCGCTCAACCGGCCGGTGAGGTCCGCGCGGGCGGCTTCGGGGACGGCACGTGTGTGGGCGGTCAACCGGTCGCGGTGTACGACAGCGGTTTCCCGTGCCGGGCGTTGATCTCGGTGTCGGCCAGATCGAATCGCTCGCCGAAGAGGACGTGCACGGCGTCCGCGCCGTCGCCGAGCGCGCTGATGCCGCCCGCCACGTCCAATCTGCCCAGCGTGCCCCCGATTTCGACGGCGGCCACGCCCGCGCCCTCGCTGACCAGGGCGCCGCCGATGTCGACGGTGTCGATGCCGCCGCCCGGCTTGATGCTCAGCGCCACCGCGTCCAGTTCGGTCTGCACCCCGCGAACCAGGCTCGCGGCCCGGCCGCCGTAGGTGTGCAGGTCCCCGGTGATGGTCAGCCGCCCCATCTTCCGGGTCACCTGGAAGCCGACGGCGCCGTCGCCGTGGGTGGTGATGTCCTCGAATACGGCCTGTCCGACGCTGCCCTCGTAGAGGTTGAAGCCGCGCGCGCCGTCGCCGTGGGTGAGGATCGGAGCGCGCACCTGGAGGTCGTCGATGTCGCCGAAGTTGACGAAGCCGATCCCGCTGGGCCCGAACGAGGTCACCGGGGCCCGCACGATCCAGCGCAGCACCGAACCCCAGTTGTCGAGCACCATGTCGTTGGGTCCGTAGGTGGTGACCGGCCCCTCGTTGACCACCGTCCCGACCTGCGCGCCGCCGAGCACGAAGACTCCGCCGCTGATCAGATCGGCGGTGCCGGAGGCGATTCCGCCGTCGGTGTAGACGGCCCCGGTGGACAGCGCCGACACCAGCACCCGCCCGCCCCGCCCGTTACCGCGCAGGGCGCCGACCATGATGCCGCTGCCGCGCACCGGTTCGGCGGCGGAGCCGACCGCGAGCCCGCGCAGCCGGGCGGTGAGCACCGCCGCGGGATCGTCCTGACGGTTCCACACGGTGACCGCGCCCTGTCTGGCCCGGACCCCGTAGCCGCTGGGCAGGGGTGACCGCTTGCGGGTGTCGGCGGCGGCGACGGTGAGGCCGTCGATCTCGACATGCCCGCCCCGGACCGCGCCCCTGGCCTCCAGTAGCACCTGGCCCCGGGTGGTCACCCCGTGCAGGGCGAGCACCCCGCAATCGTCGACGGTGCGGTCGTTGCCGATCGCGACCCCGGTGACGTCGGTGTGCACGGTGAGGTCGCGCAGTTCGTTGTCGCGGGTGAGAGTGACTCCGCCGGAATCGAATTCGAGGATGCCGCCGGTGAGGATCGCCCCGGGCGGCAAGGTCAGTCCGGTGAGCCCGCGCAGCGTGCCCACAATGCGGATCGACCGCACTCCGCGGTCGAGGGCCCCGGTCAGATCGGCGACGGTGTCGACGGCCGTGCAGTCCTGCGACATGGCAACTCCTCCCTGTGCGGTGCGGGCCGGGCTCAGCTGAGCACGACCGTCCGGTCCATGGGTCGGCCGGATTCCAGATAGCGGTGGGCCGCGCCGATCTCGTCGAGACGGAAGACCCGATCGGCGGCGACGGCGATATCGCCCGCCGCCACGGCGTCGAGGTACTCCTGCAGCACGATCGGCGGCAGATCCGTGGAGCGGCCCCGGTATCCGGTGAGCCGCACCCCCGGCGGCAGGTCGTCGGCGGGGTCGAAGCCGGGCAGGCGCACCGGTTCCGACTGTCCGCCGACGCAGCAGACGACACCGTGGATTCTGGTGGCGCGCAACGTATCCAGCAGAGCGGACGTGCCGTTGAGGACCAGCGCCGAGTGCACGCCGCCGGGGATCAGGTCCCGGACCGTCTCCGCTACCGCGCCGCCGTCCAGCAGCACATGGTGCGCTCCGGCCCGGTGCAGTGCGGTGGCCTCGCCCGGTGTTCGGGTGGTGGCCAGCACCGTCAGGCCCTGGCGGCGGCCCAGGGCCACCGCCGCCCGGCCGACCGGGCCCGAGCCGCCCCGAATGAGCAGCGACTGCCCGGCCCGCGTGTCCAGGCCGAACGTCAGCGAACCGTAGGCGGTGCGCACCACGCGGGGGATCGCCCCGAGGACCGCCCAGGGCAGGTCGCTGAAGAACGAAATCACCTGCGCCACCGGCACACACAGGTACTCGGCGCAGCCGCCGCCCTGTGTGTCGTCGAGCAGGGCGGCCACCTGGGCGCCGACCCGCAGTTCCCGGCCCGGGCACTCGACCACCACGCCGACCGCCTCGACGCCCGGGACCCGCAGCCCAGCGGTCGTGGCGCGGCCCCGGTCGCCGGACAGGTCGGCGCGTTCGAGCCCGATGGCCCGCACCCGGATCAGGACCTGCCCGCAGACGGGCGTGGGAACCGGTAGGTGACCCACTCGTGGGCGGCGATCGGCAGCCATGCCGCACAGCACCGCCCGCATGGTTGCTGGCAACTGCCGTGCCACCGGCTGGGTCAGCAGGCTGAGATCTGTCACTCCAACACCTTTCCTCGGGTGCATCGCCACCAGCTGCGGCGACAGCTCGATTGATTTCGAAGTTAGGCACGGGTTCGGGAAGCGACATCGGTCACCGCATCGGTAGGTGGTTCTCCGCTAGCGAAGGGCAAATATTCTCGATCCGGCTATCCTGGGTCACGCGACACCCCACTGACCAGGCGCGATCCCGTCGAAACCGGCTCGGGAGCGTGCAGCTATGACGACGGGAGCGAGTTTGCCCGGCACCGACGACACGCTCCTCGGGCGCGCGGCCGAGACGGCCGTACTGGATCGGGCGCTGGACGCGGCGCGCGCGGGCCGCGGCTCATCGCTGGTGCTGTGGGGTGATCCGGGGATCGGCAAGACCGCCCTGCTCGAGTACACCGCCGACCATGCCGCGGGATTCCAGGTATTGCGCTGTCGCGGCACCCGCGCCGAATCGATCCTCGCGTTCGCGGCGTTGCACGAATTGCTCTGGCCGCTCGTCGATCGCCTCGAACTGCTGCCCGCGGCGCAGGCGGAGGCGCTGCGCGGCGCGCTGGGTCTGTCCGATCGCGCCCACGACCCCTTCCTGGTCGGGGTCGCGGTGCTGACGCTGCTGTCGGAAGTGGCCGAAGAACGCCCGGTGCTGGTGGTCGTCGACGACACCCAGTGGCTGGACGCGGCCTCGGTGAGCTGCCTGTCGTTCGTCACGCGGCGGGTGGAGGGGGAATCGATCCTGGTGGTGTTCACCGCGCACGAGCAGCCGATCGGCACCAGTTGCGACGGTCTGCCGGTGCTGGACGTCGGTGGGCTGAGCCCGCGTGCCGCGCGCCGCCTGATCACCGAGCGCCATCCCGAAATGTCTGCGGCACAGGTGGATCGGGTGCTGGAGGTCGCCGACGGCAATCCGCTCGCGCTTCGAGAACTGCCCGATTCCATGGGATTGCAGCCCGTGGCGGACGCCGGGGATCCGAGCGAACCGGTGACGGTGGGACCCCGGC
>NZ_JBSGBY010000756.1:0-3510 GCF_053601505.1 Nocardia sp. NPDC004722 | reverse complement strand
CGGATGAATTCGTCATGCTCGAACAGCCGGGCGGGAGTTTTCCTGGTCCCGGCGATCTCGACGGGCATGATCTCCTTGGCCAGCCGCCCGGAATCCCTGGCCGCCTTGGCGTTTCGCTGTGTCCGCAGGGCGAAGGCGTCGATCTCCTCGCGGGTCAGCCCGTAGCGGTTCGCGACGTTCTGTGCCGTCTCGATCATCCCGATGTAGGCGTTGCGGGCCAGCAGGGTCGGGTTCGCGGGTCCGCCCGCGCCCGCCCACATGGTGTCGAGCAGGATGACCGGGCCGCGCGGCCCGAACGGGCTGTCGCCCTTCATGTACGCCCAGCCCGACCGCGACATCGACTCGACGCCGCAGGCCATCCCGACGCCCAGGTCCCCGGCCTTGATCGCGTGCGCGATATTGACGGTCGCGCTCAGCGACGAGCCACAGAAGCGGTTGATCGTCGCCCCGGCCACGGTGTCCGGGAATCCCGCCGCCAGCGCGGCCCACCGCGCCACATCACCCATGCCCTCGTGGGCGGGATTCACACAGCCCGCGACGATGTCCTCGATCTGGTCGAGCCCCACGCCGACGCGCTCGCACGCGCCCTTCATGGTCATCCCCAGCAGATCGTCGGCCCGAATGTGCGACAGCGAGCTGCCATAGCGGGCGAAGGGGGTCCGAACACCACCGAGCACGAACGCTTCCGCCATCACGATCTCCTTCGACAGTGCCCTCAGGGTCGCAACGAACGAGCCGTCGTTGCCGATGTCGATCTTGCCCCGAGCCGGAGCGGATCCGCTACACCCGCAGGTGCTCGGTGCGGTCCGGTCATGTCGCGGCCCGCTGGGAGTCCGCGATTCCGGCGAGAATTCGACGCAGGCCGTCGGAGAATTGTTCGGCCGGGGGCCGGTCGGCGGCGCCGACCATCCGCGAAACCTGTGGGAACGCGCCACTTTCGATCATGCGGCGCAGATACGGCGCGACCGCGGCCCGCCACTCGTCCTCGGTCTGCCCGGTGCGCCGCCGGGTTTCGTTCTCGGCGAGTTCGCGCATGACCGCGCCGCGGACGTAGTCCCGAATCACCCCGACGGCCGCCGCCGCGGCACCGACATCGGAGGTCAGCGAAGCAGCCGCGGTCAGTGCGTGTTCCAGGCCGCGCAGCCAGTTGGGGCCGAGCAAGGGACGGGTGGCCAGCAGCGGGGCAAGCCAGGGATGCCGTAGCCACAATTCCCGCTCGTGATGGGCATACGCCTCGAGGTCGACGCGCCAGTCCCCCGTCAGCGGCAGGTGGTCGTCGTGGACCGCGTCGGCCATGAGGTCGAGCAGATCGTCGCGGCTGTCGACGTAGCGGTAGAGCGAGGTGGTGCCGGTCGACAGTGCGGTGGCGACGCGGCGCATCGACACGGCGTCGAGCCCTTCGGCATCCGCGAGCGCGATGGACGCGTCCACGATGCCTTCCACGCTCAGGCCCTGCCTTTTCGACCGATACGGCTCGCGGTCCCAGATAAGCGACATGGACGACAGCGTACCGCAGTGGCTACAGTGTTCCCATGAACGGGAACACTGTGCCCAAAGAAGTGTTGATCGTCGGCGGCGGGTCCGTCGGCCTGATGCTGGCGGTGCTGTTGCGCCATCACGGCGTCGAGTCGCTCGTCGTCGAGCGGCAGCCGGAGTTGTCGCCGCATCCCCGGGCCACCGGGATCGGCTCCCGATCGGTGGAGATCCTGCGGGAGCTCGGCCTGGAGCAGGCGGTCAACGACGCCGCGGTCGATCTGCGGGCCGGAAAGATCAAGGGCCGCACCCTCGCAGAGGCCGACTTCGCCGAAAGTATCGACTGGCAGACGAAACCCGAGCTCACCTATACCCCGGCCCGGATCCGCGGCACCTGCGCACAGAATCGGCTCGATCGCGTATTGATCACCAGGGCAGGCGATGTCGAGTTCGGCGTGGCGCTCGACTCGTTCGAGGAAGACGCCGACGGCGTCACCGCCTTCCTGTCGGACGGGCGTACGGTGCGGGCGCGCTACCTGGTGGCCGCCGACGGGGTGCGCAGCCGGGTGCGGGAGCAACTCGGCATCGGCGTCACCGGTCCGGGCGTGCTCGGCCAGGAGACGACGAGCATCCTCTTCGACGCCGACCTGCGGCCGCGAATGCCGTTCGCCATGTGCAATATCGAGCATCCGGACGCGACCGGACTGCTGGTGACCGTCGACGGCGCTCGCGAGTGGGTCTTCCTCACGCGCGCCGACCGGGAACCGGACCCCGACCTCCTGCGCACCGCGCTCGGCGACCCGTCGATCAAGGTGGACATCCGTAGCGTGCTGACCTTCCGCGGACGCGGCCAAGTGGCCGAACGGCTTTCGGCCGGGCGGGTCTTCCTGGTCGGCGACGCCGCCCACGCGATTCCCCCGCTGGGCGCGTTCGGGTTGAACACCGGCATCGCCGACGCGCACAACCTGGCCTGGAAACTCGCGCACGTGCTGCGCGGCGAGGCGGGCCCCGAGCTACTCGAGACCTATCACACCGAACGCCATCCGGTCGCGCTCATGACGATGGAACAGGCGCACTTGCGGATCAAAGACCCTGCGCTGCACTGGGGAAAGAACATGGAGGAGGCGCGCAGGGCCGCGGGAGCGCTCAACGCGCCGGTGGTCCACCTCGGCTACCGCTACAGCGACACACCACTCCCCTCGACCGAGGACGTCACCCTCGACCTCGACGGCGCTCCGGGCTCCCGTCTTCCCCACCTCTGGGTGGCCGACGGGGTCTCGACACTGGATCTCGTGCGGTCCCAATGGTGTGTATTCACAGCCGATCCCGGCGTCGATGCCGACATCCCGGTCCACCACGTACCCGGCTGGCCTTACGGCACCCTGCTGGTCCGCCCCGACAGCGTCGTCGCGGGGCCCTACCGCGCGTGAGCCCTAGCGGGGCACATCCCAGAACGCGAGTTCGTGACGCATGCCGGTCAGGAACAGCTCCTCCGCGTTGTCGCCGCCCGCCTCGTCGAGCATCTGGGCGCACCGGGCGGTCAGCGCCGCGAAGGCGGGGTCGGCGTAGGTGTCGATCCACCGCTGATAGCGCGGTTCCGCGGGCGGGTGCTGCGCGAGAATCGCGCCGAGCGTCGAATAGCCCCACATGCACGGGTAGAGGGCGGCCAGGCCGTCGGCGTAGTGGGCGGCCGAATCCAGCAGGAACGCCGTGTATTTCACGCACGGCTCACCCTTGGTGGCCCCGTCGAGGTCCGCGCCGAACTCCGCCGCCAGCCCCCGGTGCAGCGAGAGTTCGTCGTGGAAGGTGTTGTGCGCGAGGTCGACCAGGTCGCCGAGGTGAGCGGCGGGCGCCTGCCAGGCGAGGCGGGAGAACACGCGGACGTAGTCGAGCAGGAACAGGTAATCCTGTTCCAGCCACGACCGGAACACCGGCTCGGCGAGATCGCCTTTCGCGATCCCCACCACGGTCGGATGCGCCAGCTGCTCGTCGATCAGCGGACGCCCGAGTTGCTCCAGATGTGCGGCAAGTCTCATA
>NZ_JBSGBY010000755.1:0-3511 GCF_053601505.1 Nocardia sp. NPDC004722 | reverse complement strand
GTCAACGTCGTGTGGGCACTCCTCCGCGACAACCGGCTCTATCAACCTGAGCCCCTCACCACTGCTGCTTGACAACGGGATTAAGAGTCGGCGGCAGTCCGGGTCCAGGCGCTGCCAGGCGCGGCGCGGGTCCCCTCGAATCCCGGTTCGAGATCGAGGATGTCCATCAGCGTGGGGTCCTCGTCGACCGCGTGCGAAAGATGCCCGATGCGGCCTTCGGCCCCCGCGTCGGTGGGCCCGATCAACTGCCAGTACTCATCATCGTCGTCATTGCTGACGAACAGGGACTTCCAGCAATCGGCCGGGGATGACTTGCACATTCACCCGGCCGACCCTAGCGGTTCTCGATCAGTGCACGCCGGTCTGCATGCAGCCGGCCGAGCCCGAGACCGAACTCGTCCGGCCGGATCCCGTATTGCACACCAGCCCGGCGAGGAAATACTCGAAGCGTTTGATGTTCGCCTCGGCCCCGTTGTTGTCCATGATCTGCACGGTGATCGAGGTGCTCTGGCTGCCCTGTTGCATGCTGATCACGTGTGCGCCCGCGGTCTGCGGGGTCCAGACGGTCACGAACTTGCCCGGTTCCGCGGTGCCCGAGCTCGCCACGGGAACGCCTGTGGCCAGCGCCTTTCCATCGACCCTGAGGGTCACCGGGGTGGACATGTCGTAGACGTAGGCGGTCAGGTTGCAGGTTTGCGCCGTCGCCTCGCAGGCGAGGATGTCCGGCCCCCCGCCCACCCAGATGTTGACCTTTCCCGGACCGTTGTCGGTTCCGGAATCGGCCGTGGCCGTTCCGGTCGAAAACGGGATCGCCACCGCCGCCAGTACTGCGCCGATCGCGAGGTAGCGAGCGGTCTTCGTCGTGCTCATGGCCGAAAGTATTTGTGAGACATCATTGTTTCACAAGCTCTTCGGGGACCCTGGTTTTCGGGGCTGTGCCCGCAGGTCCTCGATGCGCTGACGCAGGTGATCCAGCAGTTTGTCCGCATCATCGAAGTCGGCGGGGTCGATCGGCGCACCGAAGTGGATGGTCACCGGGTGGCGGCGATCGAACGCGGGTCCGTCGCCACGCGCGCGCCGGGTCGGAAGGACGCCGTCGGTTCCCGTGGTGGCGACCGGGATGATCGGAACACCGGTGGCCAGAGCCAGTTTCGCGACCCCGGGCTTGTAGGGCTCGCGCTCACCCGCCGCGACCAGGCGGCCCTCCGGGTAGATGATCAGCACCCCGCCGTGGCGCAGAATTTGCTCGGCCTGCTCGGTCGCGGCCCGTCCCGACTCGGCATCGCGGCGCACCACCGGAATCTGACCGAGGCGGCGAACCAGCCATCCCACCACGGGCCACGACCACAACTCGGCCATGGCGATCGCGACGG
Organism: Nocardia sp. NPDC004722; assembly: GCF_053601505.1. Taxonomy (NCBI): domain Bacteria; kingdom Bacillati; phylum Actinomycetota; class Actinomycetes; order Mycobacteriales; family Nocardiaceae; genus Nocardia; species Nocardia sp. NPDC004722. Next base: position 2,138 of record NZ_JBSGBY010000755.1, on the reverse strand, counting down.
CCCGTCGGCGCAGCGCTCCCCAGAGGAAGACGGCATCGAGCATCGAGAGGTGATTGCTCGCCACGATGGCCGCGCCCGAGGCGGGCACGTGCTCGCGCCCGATCACGGTGACGTGCACGAAGTTCGACCAGGCCAGGGTGCGCAGAATGCGGCGGACCAGATGGGTGGCGACCCAGGCTCGCTTGCCGAGCCCCTTCGGGCGTCGCGGATTGTCGTTCATCATGCTCCATATCGGCCGTCCGGCAACGGGTTCGATCCTCGTCGCCGCGCGGGCGGGCCGCCACCGCAGAACTACTCAGATGAACTCTGGGCGACAATTACATAGCCGTTAGCTATAACGACATTTCGGGCGTAGCCTGGGTGTTGCCGTGATCACGGCAACCGGAGAATCACTCGGTAACAGAATCACTCGAAAAAGGCTCGCGTGCTGCCATGGCCGGAAACTGGTGGCGGAACACTGTTCTGTATCAACTGTCTCGATCGCCGACAAGTGCGGCGGTCATCTTCCTCGCTCTCGACGACGGCAGCGAGGTCATCACCTTCCCCCGGCTCAATTGGGGAGTCGTGGCCACCGCCGCCGCGGCGGTGCTGGGGATCGCCATCGGGCTCATGCTCCTGGTGAGTTCCGCGCACTTCGACGTGCCCTCGACTCCGGCCCCGACCCCACCGGCGTCCTGCGCGCCGTTCTGCCCCACCCCGCCGTGATCGCTAGACGGGGAATGTGAGCGTGAAACACGAACCGCCGGAGTCGGATTCGATGCCGACCTCGGCGTCGTGGAGCTCGGCGACCTGCGCCACGATGGCCAGGCCGAGGCCGTGGCCCGGGATCGCCCGGGTCGAGGGTGAGCGGTAGAAGCGGTCGAAGACGTGTGCCAGGTCCTCTGCCGGAATTCCGGGGCCCGAATCACGCACCGACAGTGCGTGATCGGCGACGGTGAGCCGGACCGTGCCGCCGGGCGGGCTGAACTTGGCGGCGTTGTCGAGCAGGTTGGTGATGGCGCGCCACAGTCGCGCGGGCACACCCCGGACCGTCACCGCGTTCAACTCGGCCTCGAAATCGACTGCGGGCCAATGCCTTCGCGCGATCGCCAGGCAGTCTTCGGCCAGCCGGTCCAGGCGCAGGTCCTCGAGGGTGTCGCGGACCTGGCCCGGGTCGTCGGCGCGGGCCAGGTCGATGAGGTCGCCGGCCAGGCCCGAGAGTTCCTCGGACTGCACTCGCAGCGCGGCCACGGTCGCGTCGAGATCGGCGGGTGGCATGCGCTCGGCGCGGCGCAACAGGTCGATATTGGTGCGCAGCGCCGTGAGCGGGGTGCGCAGTTCGTGGGAGGCGTCGGCGATGAGCCGCTGTTGGGCGGCCCGCGCGTCGCGTTCCGCGGTCAGCGCCGCGTCGAGTTCGTCGAGCATGGTGTTGACGCTGGTCGCCAGGCGCGCTACCTCATCGGACCCGGTGACCGCGATGTGATGTCTGGGATCTCTTGTGCGAGCGACCTTTTCGGCCGCCTCGGTCAAGGTGACCACCGGGTCGAGCGCCCGGCGCGCCAGGACGATGCCTAGCCCTGCGGCCAGCACCAGCCCGGCCGCCGCGGCGGCGAGCAGGGCGAGGCCGACGCGCCGTTGCCCGGTCTCGACCGAGTCCGCGCGCTGGGCCACCTGCACCGCGCTGCCCGGCTCCAGTTGGATGGTGTACATCCGCATCGGGTAGCCGTGGAGGGTGAAGTCGGTGAAGAAGGGTTGCGCGGATCCCATTGCGACAGCACGTGTTCGCGCGTCGACCGGGAGCGACTGGTCGGGGATGTGCTCGGAGCGGATGCTGCCGTCCGCGGCCACCACCTGCACGCAGCTCGGCGCGGCCAGGTACTGGCAGGACCCGGAGATGGCCGCCACCGAGGGCTCGGCGGGGAATTGCCGTGCGATGCGGGTCGACTGCCGCCGCAGGTTCACATCGAGGGTGCTGTTCAATTCGTGCCCGACCACGAAGTAGGCGGCCGCCGCCATGCCCGCCAGCGCCAAACCCATGGCCAGCACGAAGAATACGGCGATCCGGCTCCGCAGTCCGAGCCGGTTGCCCGCGGACCGGGTCACGACGGCCCCACCCGGTAGCCGACCCCGCGCACGGTGTGGATCAGCGCGGGCTCCCC
>NZ_JBSGBY010000754.1:0-3512 GCF_053601505.1 Nocardia sp. NPDC004722 | reverse complement strand
GGCGGCGCTGCTGGAATGCACGACGGCCCTGCCGATGCTGCTGCTGCACCGCCGCAGCGTCGACGGCGAGGGCGTGCCGATCGAGCGGGTGCGCTCGCTGTACCGCGGTGACCGCATCGCGTTCCAGGCCAATCTCACCGATTACTGAGTGCCGGCCGTCGACGGAGGTCGTCGACGGCCGGATCGGTGTCCCGGACTCGTGACTTATCGAGCGGGCAGGGCCTCGTCGAGCCAGTCGAACATGCGCTGGTGGGTCAGCACCATCGCCCCCGCGTGGCAGTGCTCGCCCGCGCCCTCGGCCGCGGTGCCGGTGATCAGTTCCTTCTCGCAGGTGAGCGCTTCGTACACGCGCGGGGCCTCGCCCTGGAAAAACAGGTCGTTCTCGGCGTCGAAAACAATGGTGGGGCACTGGATTCCGTCCACCACCCCGGCGAGGGTGTAGTCGGCGGTGGCGCGCACATACTCCGCCGGTGAACTCACGCCGAAGGTCCACTGACCATTGCGCAGCGCCCAGCGCATGGTGGTGTTGACCGCCATCATCAGGGACGCAACGGCATTCGCCTCCTCGTCGCGGCCCGAGGCGATCCAGTCGGCCAGGAACGGCGGCATCATCCGCACGTGGGCGGCGTGGTAGTCGAACAGGCCGTCGTCGAGGATGAGCGCGGCGAGGCGGTGTTCGAAGGCGGCAGCCCGCGCGGCCAGGTAGCCGCCGAGGCTGTAGCCGAACAAGGCGATCCGATCCGGATCGATCTCCGGCCGGGTCAGCGCGAAGTCGACCACGGGTGTGATCACGGCTTCCCAGTCGTGGCGGAAGGTCAGGCCCTGTTCGCGAATGACCGCGCCCTGCCCGGGGCCGTCGAAGGCGAGCACGTGGTAGCCGCGCGCCACCGCGGCGGCCGCGAGCGCGAACCAGGACTCCTCGAGGGTGGAGTCGAAGCCGCTGTTGAAGATGACGGTCGGCCTGGCCTGCCCGGTGTCGTCGGCGAGGAACAGGTAGCCGGGAAGTGTGGTGTCCGCGTAGGGGATCGCGACCGGGTGGACCGGGGTGTCCAGCAGTTGTGCTGCGTCCCAGAAGGTTTCGCGGGCCAGCCGGGACAGTTCGCGCGGCACCGGGTCGTGGGCCGGATCGTCGCGGCGGTAGAACTCGGCGGTGCGGTAGTAGTTCGAGGCGCGCAGCAGCGCCTCGCGGGCGCTCACCCGGTGGCCCGCCTTCGCGGCCGTTTCGCCGATGGCGTGGACCCGCGCGGCGGTGGCCTCCCACTCGCGCAGCCAGGCCGCCTCGTCGCCGTCGGGGATGCGGCTCGCGGTGGCGATCACCTCGCCGAGTTCCGCGCCGCCGTAGCCGGCGAACCCGGCGGCACGCAGCGCCTCGTAGCTGAAGGATTCGTCGTCGAAGAGGAATTTCATGGCTTCTACCTCGCTCTTTACGTCGATACGACACCGTTTCGTCGTACGGGTAGAACGGTAGACCGATCGACGACGAAACGCAACCGTATCGTCGTTGATAGACTGCGCGGCATGAGTGACGAATCCGGTTCGGGCGGCCGCAAACCCGCGGGCGCGGCGGTGATGCAGCCGCAGGTGACCGCCGCCATCCGGATGGCGGCCTTCGAGGAACTGGCCGAGGCCGGGTACGGCAAACTGTCCATGGAAGCGGTCGCCCGCCGCGCGGGCGTGAGCAAGCCGACCCTCTACCGCCGCTGGTCGACCAAGCAGGACTTGGTGATCGGCCTGATCTCCGAGGTCGCGGTCGACGCCGCCGATTCCCCCGACACCGGCAGCCTGCACGGCGACCTGCGCGCCTTCCTGACGCAATCGGCCGAGGTGCTGACCAATCCCCTTGTCGCCCGGATCATTCCGGACCTCCTGGCCCAGGCTGTGCGCGTGCCCGCCATCCGGGAGGTGCTGCAACTGGGCATCGGTGAATCCCGCCGGGCCCGGGTCGCCCGCATCCTGCACCGCGCGATCGACCGCGGCGAACTGTCGCCCGCCCTGAATATCGAACTGGCCCTGGACTTCATCGGCGCACCCCTGTTCTGGCGCGTCATGCTCGGCGGCGACCCCACCGGCCCGGCCTACCTCGACCAACTCACCGAAATGCTGCTCGCCGCCTTCGGTGCGACCGAGCCAGCGTCATGAGCCCGGCGGCGTCATGAAAACGGCCCGGTCATGACGACCGGGCCGCATACCTCCGTCATTCCGGCGTGCTTGTGGCCGGAATCCAACGCCCTTGTGGCTCAACGCACTTGGGGTGCCACCTTCGCGCCGAGCAGCTCGATATTCGCCAGCACCTTCTCGTGTGGCAGCGTGCCCACGCTGCTGTGCAGCATGAACCGGTCCAGTCCGAGGGTGTCGCGGACGTCGGCGATCTTCTCGGCCACGTAGTCCGGCGTGCCCACGAACAGCGATCCGCTCTGCGACCGCAGCGCGTCGAACTGCTGCCGCGTCATCGGACCCCAGCCGCGTTCCCGCCCGATCCCGGACATGGCCCGCGCGTAGGACCCGTAGAAGTCCTCCACCGCGGCCTTGTCGGTCTCGGCGATGTACCCGTGCGCGTGCACCGCGACCGGCTGCGGTTCGTGCCCGCCCTCGTCCAGGGCCCGGTGGTAGAGGTCCACCAGCGGCTTGAACCGCGCGGGCTGCCCGCCGATGATGGCGATGGCCAGCGGCAGGCCCAAAAGCCCTGCGCGCACCACGGATTCGGGGCTGCCGCCGACCGCGATCCACACCGGCAGCGGCCGGTTCTCGGTGCGCGGATAGACGATCGCGTCGGTCAAGGGCGCACGGAACTTGCCCTCCCAGGTGACCGGACCCTCCTCGCGGATCTTCAGCAGCAGCGCCAGCTTCTCCTCGAAGAGCTCGTCGTAGTCGTTCAGGTCGTAGCCGAACAGCGGGAACGATTCGATGAACGAGCCACGCCCGGCCATCAATTCGGCCCGGCCGTTGGACAGGCCGTCCAGGGTTGAGAAGTCCTGGAACGCCCGCACCGGATCGGCCGAGCTGAGTACCGTCACCGCGCTGGTGAGCTGGATCCGCTCGGTCCGCGACGCGATGGCGGCCAGCACCATGGCGGGCGAGGAGGCGGCGAAATCCTTGCGGTGATGCTCGCCCACGCCGTAGACGTCGAGTCCGGCCGCCTCGGTCGCGACGGCTTCCTCGACCACCTGACGCAGCCGTTCGCCCGCGCTCGGCACGGGCCCGTCGCCGCCGACGGGGTGTGTTTCCGCGAATGTCGTCAGTCCCAGTTCCACGGCCGTTGCCTTCTCCCTGTCTTGTTTCCAAGTCAACCAGAAGCTTAAACGGACCACGGTCCGGAAAGATTCCCGGCCATGCGGTATGCGCCTGAAAGGCCGCTGTGCGGGGCAGATAGTCTGGACTCATGTCTGTGCGCACCCGCAAGCCCCTCGTTCCCGGGCAGCAGTCGCCCATTCGCGAGGTCCCGAAGAATATCGAGCGACCCGAGTACGTCTGGAAGAAAACCGCCCAGGAGGGGCACGAGCCCTGGGTGCAGA
>NZ_JBSGBY010000753.1:0-3546 GCF_053601505.1 Nocardia sp. NPDC004722 | reverse complement strand
CGCGACAGTTCGCCCTTCAATAAAGGACCACCGACAGTAACGCAACACAGAGATTCGGATAGATTATCCAGGCCAACGTAGACGAACCAGAGCTGCGAGGTGTACCGGTAGAACGCCTCCACTCCGAGCCGCCCGGCGAACAGGTCGCTCATGAAGGTGGAGTGTTCCGCCTCGTTGTGCTGCTGCTCGGTCGCGGTGCGAATGAGCGTCGAGAACGGGGTGCTGGTCTCCAACATGGTCGAGGCTCCTCGTGATCAACTCCGGGGGCACCCCACTTTGGCTACCCTAACTTCCTCTCGACCATACGCTTCAGCAACGATCTCGCGATTCGAACTTTGCGGCCCACCCACTCCAACTTTCGGACGATTTTTCCGATACGGTCGTGCCGTCGGTCACACCCGCCGGGGCCGGTCGAGCATGTCGTGGGCGGCCTCCCGCAGTGCGACCGTCGCCCGCGTGAAGTAGTCGAAGAGCACCTCGAGCTGCTCGGGCCCGTAGTCGGCGAACATCTCCGCCAACCGGTCCCGCGGCGGGCCCACCACCGCTTCGATCCGGCCGTCCGAATCCGGAATCGACACGACCAGCACTTTGCGACGGTCGGTGGCATCCGGCACCCGCCGGACGAATCCACCCCGTTCCAGCCGGTCGATGAGCCGGGTGACCGCACCGGTCGACAGCCCGGTCCGCGACGCGAGTTCGCCCGCGGTCAGCGATCCAGCCAGCGCGATGAGGTTCAGCGCGAAGAAGTCGGTGGCCCCCAACCCGAGCGCGGACGCGGCGGCCTGGGCGATGACAGCCTGCGCGGTGACGTATTCGCGGTACGGCCCTTCGAGCTGCGGCATTGACCGTCGCGGGTGGGAGGCCTTAGTTTTATCTGCATCCATGCAACTACTTCCTCCACTCAGATACTTGACCGGTGCAGGAAAGGGTAACGCGACCATGCCGAACACCGCCGCCGACACATCCCTGGTCCCGATTCTCATCGCCGCGGTCGAGGACCTCGAACCCGCCGAAAGACGTTTCCTGACAGACGAACTGGCCATGCGCATGCTGCCCGCGGGCCCGCGAGCACTGGTGCGCATCCCAGCCGGACGACGCCTGCTGCGCGCGGGCATGAACCGCGAGGGCGCCGGCGCATGGGAGAGTCTCGCCTGCCGCAAACGGTATTTCGACGACCGCACCGCGGCCGCGATCACCGACGGCATCGAGGCGGTCGTGATACTCGGCGCGGGATTCGACACCAAGGCGCTGCGACTGGCCGCGCCCGCCGGAATTCCCGCGTTCGAGGTGGATCTGCCGATCAACCTCGCCGCGAAGCGGAAGCGAACGGCACTGCCCGACAGCGTGACCCAGGTGCCGATCGACTTCGAGACCGACGACCTGGCCACGGTATTGACCTCGCACGGCTATCGATTCGACACGCGGACCCTCTTCCTCTGGGAAGGCGTCACGCAGTATCTGACCGAACCCGCTGTGCGCGCGACCCTTTCGACTCTCGCCAAGGCCGCAACCGGCAGCCAGCTCATCTTCAGCTATGTCCGGCAGGATTTTCTGGACGGCATCGACCTTCAAGGATGCGCGCCCACTTACCGCAGATTTGTTGCGCAACAACCACTCTGGCATTTCGGTTTGCAGCCGGATCAGGTCTCGGCACTGCTGGCCGAGTACGGATGGCTCGAAATCGAGCAGGCTGGGGGACGTGAGCACACCGCAAGCTATCTGGAACCGATCGGCCGTCGGATCTCAGTGCCGGACCTCGAACGGTGCGTCTCGGCTCGCAAATTCTGACGGTGGCCGTCCCGACCGGGAGGGGTTGACAAGCCCGCGCGGCATCTGCCAGTGTCTCCAATCAGGTCATGAGTACCAGCGTCAAGCCCTGGCTAGCTGGTCGGCAACCCTCCTCCGCGGTGGGGTGCTCCAGGTGACGACCGGGCCGCCGTCCAACCGGGCGCGGCAAGCGCGGACTCTCGATCACCTCTTTCACCGATCGTGTGTCCATGAATCCGATGGGATTTCGTGATGACCGCATTCGCCGACCAGACCTGTGCTCCCCTCGCCACCGTCTCGGGCTGTGATCTCCAGGTGCCGCTCGTGCAGGGCGGCACCATCGGCTACGCCAACTTCGACTACGCCGCCAGCGCTCCCGCGCTGCAGCAGGTCACCGACCGGGTCGCCGAGCTGCTGCCGTTCTACGCCAGCGTGCATCGCGGCGCGGGCTACGCCTCGCGGGTCTCCACCGACTGCTACGAGTCCGCCCGCGGCTCGGTCGCCCGCTTCCTGAACGCGGCCGAGGACCAGGTGGTGGTCTTCACCCGCAACACCACCGACTCGCTGAACCTGCTGGCCTCGTGTGTGCCCGGCGACACCGTGGTGCTGGATGTCGAGCATCACGCCAACTTCCTGCCCTGGACCCGGCACGGCCGCCGGGTAGTGCCGGTCGCCGACACCATCGAGGAGACCATTCAGCGCGTGGTCGCCGAGCTGTGCTCGAAACCCGCTGCCCTGCTCGCGGTTACCGGCGCCTCCAATGTGACCGGCGAACTGCTGCCGCTGGAGCGGCTGGCCTGGATCGCCCACCAGTGCGGCACGCGGATTCTGGTGGACGCGGCGCAACTGGCCCCGCACCGGCGTATCGACCTGCGCACCACCGGCATCGACTACCTGGCCTTCTCCGGCCACAAGGCGTACGCCCCGTTCGGCGCGGGCGTGCTGGTCGGCCGCCGCGACTGGCTGGACAAGGCCGAGCCGTACCTGGCCGGTGGCGGCGCGGTGCGCTCGGTGACCACCGACGGTGTCGAGTGGGCTCCCGCCCCGCAGCGCCATGAAGCCGGTTCGCCCAACGTGCTGGGCGTGGCCGCCCTGGCCGCCGCCTGCGACGCCCTCGCCGCCCTGGACGAGACCACCGTCATCGAGCACGAGCAGTACCTCACCCATCGCCTGCGCTACGGCCTGAAAACCGTTCCGGGCGTGAACTTCCTGCGCGTCTGGCGCGACAGCACCGACGCCGTCGGCATCGTCGCCTTCACCGTCGACGGCTTCGAGCCCGGCCAGGTGGCCGCCTACCTCTCGGCCGAGCACGGCATCGGCGTCCGTGACGGCCGCTTCTGCGCGCACCCGCTGCTGTCCCGCCTCGGCGTGGACGCGGCCCTGCGCGCGAGCATCGGCCTCGGCACCACGGCCGCGGACGTGGACCGCCTCATCGACGCCATCTCCACCCTGGTGGACAACGGCCCGTCCTGGAATTACGCCCGCACCGAAGGACATTGGAACCCGGTCCCCGAGACCCGCCCCTTCGGCGGCTCGGCCGACGGCGCGGCCCCCTGCGGCTTCTGAGGCCAGTTACAGACGTCAGGGAACCAGGTAGCGGGCCGCGAGTTCCTCGATCACCGGATCATCGTCGGCCACCGCGTCGAGCAGGTCGAGGTCGTCCTGCACCGAGACCTGCCGGGTGCCGCCGCGTAGCCGGAGCGCCGCACATTGTTGACCTTGACGGAACCGTCGTTGGTGATGATCCGGGCGATCCCGGCCTCGGCATCCCAGGTGAAG
>NZ_JBSGBY010000752.1:0-3547 GCF_053601505.1 Nocardia sp. NPDC004722 | reverse complement strand
GAAGTGGCGCGGCTCGATGATGCGGGTGAACGGCACGTCCGCGTCGTTGTAGTTCATGACGGGGATGCCCTGGAAGACACCGGTCTCGCCCTACTCCTCCCACGACCCGATGTGGACGGTCGAGCGCCTCATCGCCGAACCCTTGCGCGCCTTCGGAACCCACGATCGCGCCGCCCGCCGCGCCCGCGTCGCCGAACTCCTCGACCAGGTGGCGCTGCCCGCCACCGTCACCCAGCGCTACCCGCACGAACTCTCCGGCGGCCAGCGTCAGCGCGTGGCCATCGCCCGCGCCCTCGCCGTCGAACCGCGCCTGGTGGTCTGCGACGAACCCGTCTCGGCGCTGGATGTCCTTGTGCAGAACCAGATCCTGACCCTGCTGTCGGATCTCCAGGACCGCCTGGGCATCAGCTATCTGTTCATCTCCCACGACCTCGCCGTGGTCCACGCCCTCGCCCACGACGTGCTCGTGATGCGCGCCGGGAAGGTCGTCGAACAGGGCGCGGCCGGGCAGGTCCTCACCGCACCGACCGATCCCTACACCCAGCGTCTGCTGGACGCCATCCCCGGCACCGGCATCGACGCCGATGAGGGAGTCGCTATGCGGCGGTGAGGGATTCGCGTCCCGTGCGCGGACCCCAGACGCCGATCAGCACCACCATCACCACCAGTGCGACGGTGATGATCGTGAACACCGTGCCCGGCCCGCGCCGATCCAGCAACGGCAGCAGCAGGAACGGCTGCACGGCGGTGGACAGCTTCGACAGCGAGTAGGTCGCGCCCGACGCCGTGCCGCGCACGCTGGTCGGGAAGGACTCCGGCAGATAGGTGTGGATGGCGTCGGAGAACACATTGCTGGCCAGCGTGAACGCGCCGCCGGACAACAGGATCAGCGGTATCGCGGTGGCGAAACCGAAGACCAGGCCGAAGACCGCCATCAGCGCGGCGCTGGCCATCACCAGGTATTTGCGTTCCACGCGCTCGATCAGCGGGATCGCCAGCAGCGAGCCGAGCGGATAGCCGAGATAGGTGATCGCCAGATACCCCAGCGAGTTCACCACCGTGAATCCCTTGTGCTGCAACACCAGGACGGCCAGGGTGCCGAAGCCGTAGTAGCCGAACACCTGCAGGATCATCACCGCCGAGAACAGGGCGGTGCGGCCGCGGAACGGCTTGCGCAGGATCTCGGTGAACGGCACCCGTTCCCGCGTCCGCCCGGCCTCCCAGTGCGGCGATTCCGGCATGTGGCGGCGCGCCACGAACACCAGTGCCGCGCCGAGTCCGCCGAACACGAACAGCCAGCGCCAGCCCTCGATCCCCAAGGGGTGCAACGGAACCAGCCAGCGCGCCAGGAATCCGACGGTGGGCACGGCACAGAAGCCGAGGGTGTAGGCGATGGCGATCATCCGCCCACGCACCCGGGCGGGCATGGTCTCGGACAGGTAGGTGTCCGACACCGTCATCTCCGCACCGATGCCCAGACCCGCCAGCGCCCGCGTCGCCATCAGGAACCAGACGTTCGGGCTGAACGCGCCCAGCAACGTGAACCCCGCGTACAGGCCGATATTCACCATGAACATGCGGCGGCGGCCGAAAACGTCCGACAGCCGTCCGATCACCAGCGCGCCGAGAAACTGACCCGCGAACGCCGAGGCGAGGATTCCGCTGAGCTGATACGTCGACAGATGCATCTGCTGTTTGAAGACCCCGGTAATGGTCCCCGCCAGGAACAGCTCGTACAGATCGAAGAACAATCCCATTCCGACCAGCGCGACCAGCCGGTAATGCACCGCCCCCAACGGCTGTTCATCCAGCCGAACCGTTTCCCCGGCCCGAATGCCCTGTGCCTCATCGAATCTGGTCATGGCTTACATTAACCATTTCGCCCCGCGAACTACCCGAACGTCCGTTGCCCTGTCCACCCGGGAATACAACAACATTCGGGGCGGCGTGGAGTCGAAGGAGTGGTTCGGTGTCACTTTCAGGCCCTTCGATCATGCGACGATGATTCCACCCGACAACGTTTCACTGTCATACCGGGAACCCCTGGCGCATGTGAGAAGTCACAAGTTCGCCGGGAGGGCATTACTGTGCTTCACAGGAGGAGATCAACCCGCCGCTCGAAAATGCGGCATGCGTTAGCGTTTCAGGTCCCGGACGGGGCACAACCCGGGGGTGGAAGGGAGTCACGGATGTCCGTGGAAATTCCGACCCGGGCGGGACTCACGGTCTCGGGCAACCCGATATCGTCGCCGCTCAAGGATGTGCGCGGGATCGCGCAGCACATGGTCGGGCATTTCGTCGAGACGGTCGCCCCGTGCGGGACGCTGCCCGGCGACGCGATTCACGGCGACGTCACCGCCATCACCCGCATGTGCCTGGAACTGGCCGTGGGCATGCTGGACGGGCGCGATATCCCGCAGCAGACCAAACGCCTGGAGGAGGCCGCCGCCCAGTGGGCGCGCGAGGGCATCCCGATCGACACCATCCACCACGCCATCCACGAGGGCTTCAAGATCGGGTCCGAACTGGTGATGGCCAATGCCATGTCGCGGCACATCCGCCAGGAAGGCAAGGACGGCGACGCCACCCTCGTGATCGCCGCCGCCGATATGGACAACATCATGGGCGGGGCCAAGCTCGTGGTGGAACTGCTGGACCGGATGACCTCCGCGGTCGCCATGGCCTACGTGCGGGAACTGCGGGCCGTGGTCAGCGAACATCACACCGCCGTGCACACGCTGACCTCCGCGCTGCTGGGCGGGCACAGCACCTCCACCATGGCGCGGGAATGCGGGATCGAGATCGCCGAGCGGTATCACGTACTGGCGCTGTCGATTCCGGAACATCCCGAGGAGCACTCCCCCACCGTCGACGGCGCGGTGGTGGCGCGGCGCAAGCTGCGCCGGGTACAGGCGGAGCTGGCCACCCGGTATCCGGACGCGGTGCTGTCGCTGTTGAGCGTGGACGGCGGCACCCTGCTGGTGCCGTGCAACGCGCTGGACGACGAACAGCTCGACGAACTCGTCGAACAGCTTTCGCGCGCGGCCCGGGTGCCGATCACCGCGACCCTGGTTTCCGCTGTGCCGCAGCAGATTCCGAACGCCTCGGAGCAGGCGCACGAACTGCTGGACATCGTGCACCGACTACGGCTGATGCGCGGGCTGTTCCGATTCGACGAACTGGCGCTGGAATACCAGCTGACCCGGCCGGGCCCGGGGCGCGATCACCTCGGATCGCTGCTGGACCCGCTCGACGAGCACACCGAACTGCTCGAGACCCTGCAATCGCACATCAGCAACAACCTCAACCGGCAGCGCACCGCGCGGATGCTGCACGTGCACACCAATACCGTGGACTATCGACTCAAGCGGATCGGGCAGCTGACCGGCTTCGATCCGGCCCAGGCGTCGGGACTGTGGTACCTGCGGTCCGCGCTGGTGGCGCGGACCTATCAGGCGGGCTGTCGAGCGCGTAGTCGTCGAGCTGGGCGCGGCTGAATCCCCAACGCGCGGTGATGAGTTCGGCGCTGATGCCCTGCCATGGCACG
>NZ_JBSGBY010000751.1:0-3586 GCF_053601505.1 Nocardia sp. NPDC004722 | reverse complement strand
GGCGGGTCGCCCACCGACGGCGTGCCGTTGCGGGGCGGGCACGGGCGACTGGTGCGTGCGGCGTTGCCGCCGGTGCTGGTGCTGGGCGGGTCCGGATCCTCGGGAGCCACGACCGTGGCGCTCGGGTTGGCAGCGGCGGCGGGCGTCGACAGTGAAGGCGCGGTGTGGCCGGTCGTGGTCGACGCCACGCTCGGCGGCGGCGACGTGGCGCTGCGCGGATGCGACGCGGTCGCGCCGGTGAGCACGCTGCAGAAGTGGCTGGCCACCAACGATCCCGGGGTCGCGGCCACCGTGGGAGCGTGCTCGGGACAGACCTCGACCGGCGTGCGGGTCCTGGCCCGCACCCCGGATCCGTTGCCGCGCAGGGAATCCCTGGTCTCGGTGGCGCGCCATCTCGAAACCGCCGGACTGCTCGGGGTTTTCGACGCGGGCGCGCCCGTCACCAGCCGATTGGCCGCGCCGCTGCTGGCCGACCCCCGGGTGGGGCTGGTACTCACCGTCGCCGCCCGGCCCGACGCCATCAACCGGCTCCAGCCCGCGCTGGCCTGGCTGGACGAGAACTTCGGCGAGTTCGTGGTCGGCGACGCCGTCATCGTGCTCACCGAGCAGGTGCCCGGCTCCGCGGCCACCGTCGTCGACCATGTGCGCACCCACCTCGGCTCCTGGGTGCGCGCGATCGTCCAGGTGCCCTTCGACATTCACCTCGCCACCGGCGGCCCCATCACCTGGCACCGGCTCACCGCCGAAACCCGCGACGCCTACCTGGCCCTGCTGGGAGCGCTGCGATGACCAGCCACCTGTTCGGGACGCCCCGCACCGAGGACCCCGCGAAAGAGCCTGCCGCCGAACCGGTTCCGATGTGGCATCGCGCGGTGCCCAATCGGCCCGCGCGCCCGCCGCTGGTCTGGCTGGTCGGGGTGCACGGCGGCGCCGGGGTGAGCAGCCTCGCCGCCAGCCTGAGCTGGGCGGGCGACGCCGGGCAGCGCTGGCCCGCGCGAATCGGACTCACGGGAGACATGGACTCGCCCCTGGTGATCCTGGTGGGCCGCAGCCACCTGCGCGGCGTCAACGCGCTGCACCGGGCGCTGCTGGCGCATCGAGCGCAGGCGACACCCGTGGGCAGCGCCGTGGTCGGCGTGCTGACCGTGGCGGATTCGGCTCGGCCACTGCCGATTCCGGTCGCCGAACGCCGCGAGGAAATGGAGGGATTGGCGCTCGCCCTGGGTGCGCGCACCTGGCGGCTGGGCTGGCTCGAACAGTGGCGAGCCCTGGAACCCTACGAATTGGCGGCCTGGGATCCCGCCGCCGGTCACACCCCGGCCGACGACGGCGACCCCACTCGCACTCCCCCGCAACCGGTTCGGCTTCTGGCCGAGCAGATCCTCACCACGGCGCGTACCGCCGGGGCGCGGATCACCGAACAGGCGCAGCACGGCCACCCGGCCGTCGATGAGCGCGGAATCAGCCAGTCCCTGACCTGAACGAGGTGCGACATGCATCGAAAACTGCTGCCCACCCTGAGATTCCGGAGCTCGGCCGTATCCTTCCGGAGCTCCGCGCTACTGACCGCCGCCGTCTGCGTCATCGCTTCCGCGGCCGTCGGCCTGGCCAGCGGCGGACCACCCGACACCACGGTGCCCATCGACAAATGCCCGGCCCTGTTCGCGCTCGGCATCCAGGGCACCGGCGAATCCTCCCCCGACGCGGCCGTCACCACCGACACCGGCATGCTCTCGGAAGTGTTCCGGCCCATGATGGCCGCCGCCTCCGACGCCGGACTCGTGGACCGCGCCTACGTGCCCTACGAGGCGTCCTTCGGCGGGGCCACCTCGGTCAGCACCGTCACCTACACCAAGTCGGTGGGCGACGGGCTCGACCGGCTGCGGTCCATGGCCAAACAGGTCGTGGACCGTTGTCCCAGCAGCAAATTGGCGATCGCCGGGTACTCCCAGGGCGCGCACGTCGCGTCCCAGTTCGCGCAGGAGGTCGGGTCGGGGAAGGGCACCGTCCCGGCCGAGAAGATCGCCGCGGTAGCGCTTTTCGGCGACCCCAACCGCAATGCCAACGCGCCGCTGTTCCCGGGCAAACCCGATCAGAAGCTGCCGACCGCGGCGCCGGGCACGGACGGCAAAGCGGTGTCCGGGCTTTCGGATCCGCCCACCACCAAGACCGCGTCCGGGGCGGGCATCGCGCCCGACAGCGCCACCCTCGAGAACTTCGGCTCCCTGGTCGGCCGGGTCGCGGAATTCTGCACCGAGGGCGATCTGGCCTGTGACACACCGGTGGGCGCGCCGCTGGTGCGCACCGTCGCCAATATCGCGGGGCAGGTCGAACTTTCGGCCGGTGACCCGATCGGGTCGCTGAAGTCGATCGCGGAGGCGCTGGCGTTCACCTCCATCAAGACCGTCACCTCGGTGGTCAACAACGACGTGTCCGGCAACTCGATCTCGGATCTGTCGTATCAGCCGCAGAAGTCGATCTCGCAGCGCATCGCCGACGCGTCCAACCCGGCCAACCAGGTCGACATCCCGGGCGCGTTGCAGGCGCTGCTCAAGGTCGGGCTGATCGCCGTCAATTCCGTGGTGGCCGTGGTGAAGGACATTCTGACACCGGCCAACATCGCCGAGATCGCCACCGCGGGGCTGGCCAATCCCATTGCGGGACTAGCGGTCTTCGGGACCAAGCTGCTGGGCGCGGTCACCAATCTGGTGCCGCCCACCACGATCAGCAGGCTGGTGAGCCAGTCGTTCTCGGCCGTCACCCAGAACATCACCGACAACAAGGATCTGCTCGACATCACCACCTGGGTGCGGTACTGGGACACCGCGCAGAAGCACGACTACACGCACGCGCAGGGCGCGGGCTTCGGAGAGAGCCCCACCGACTGGGTCGGGCAGTGGTTCGCGGCGGTGGCGCACGATCTGTCCGGGGCCGCACAGCCCGGCAGCACGCCGCTCGGCGGCAGCGACAAGCCCAGTCTCGGCATGGATTTCGCGGGCACCTCGACGACGCCGACCAGCGTCGCGCCCAACGGGCAGTTCCCGCTCGGCGGCGGAACCTCCGCCACCGGCACCCCGTCCAGCGCGCCACTGCTCACCTTCACCCCCGGGAGCAGCACGCCATCCACCAGCGGGGCGCCGCTGATCCCCAACCTCGGCGCACAGGCGACACCATGAGCACCACCGAATCCGACTCGGCCACAACGCCACCGGCCCACGACGGACCCGACGCCTACACCGGGCGCTGGTCGGACTGGATCACCGGTGCGCCCGCAGCCGCCCCGGCGACCCGGGCAAACGCGTACGAGGAGTACGAGCCCGTCGAATACGACGACGACTTCGACGAATTCGACGAGGACGAGTACTACGAGCCGCGCTCGCGAGTCGGCGAGGAAGCGTCATCGGACCGGTATGCCGCGCAGGAGCGGCATAGGGCGGGAGACCGGTACGCGGCGCTCGACCGCTCCGAGCCGCCCGCGACGCGCCACGCGTCGTGGGCGGACAGACTACGAGCTCACCGCGCTCGGCCGCAGCCTCCTCCCGGTCATGCAGGCGATCAAAGGCTGGGCGGAAACCTATATCGAAGA
>NZ_JBSGBY010000750.1:0-3589 GCF_053601505.1 Nocardia sp. NPDC004722 | reverse complement strand
GCGGTGGCGGCCGGACGCTCGGTGTACGGCAGCGTGGATTCGTCGTGCGCGGTCTGGATGGACAGATTCAGCGAGCGAATCTTGGCCAGCGCCACGTCACCGCGCAGCAGATCCGGAATGCGGTTCATGAAGTTCTGCATGGGCATCGAAAGGAACGTGGTGACAAGGACATAGCCGACCATGGCGTTCTGTGGCAGATGCAGGGCGCGCGCCAGGCCGAACAGGATCAGCGCCATGGTGCCGAGCTGCAACAGCTGCCCGAAGCCCTGCGCGAAGGTCATCTTCGATCCGGCCTCGGTGTTCTGCACCCGCAGCTTCTCGGCCGAGCCGAGCAGATGCTTGTCCATGAACTCGCCACGCCGCCCGCGGTGCAGCTTGAGCTCCTTGATGCCCAGCGACACCTCCTGGAAGGAACGGATCAGGCCGTCCTCGTTCTCGCGGGCATCCCGGTACAGGCGGCGCACCGTCTTGAGAACCGTTTCCACACAGGCGATTCCGAGCAGGGTGCCCGCGACCGTGGTCGCGAAGATCGGCCCCGACACGATCGCGAGGAAGATGAAGCAGCCGATGATGGTCGCCAGATCGATGCAGATGCTCGGAATGGCGGTCACCGCCTGCGACAGCGACCGCACATCCTCGGTCAGCGTCGCGATCAGGCGGTGCTGCCCGAGCCGCTCGAGATGCTCGAGCGGCGCGGACACGATGCGCGCACTCAGGTCCGCGCGCAACCGGTAGATGGCTTCCTGAGCGAGCCGGATCAGCAGTACCTGCGAGATCACACCGCTGATCAGGATGATCAGCGCGGTCGCCACGAAGGCCTGCACGGTGACGGCCGGGTGCGGTTCCGGTGACACCACTCCCCGAATCAATGTCACCAGGTAGGTATTGGCCGCACCGCAGACCAGACCGGAGGCGATGACGCCCGCGATCCGCATCCACGAGATGGAGATGAGGAATCTGATGAGTTGCATGACTGCTGGCCTTACTTACAAGGGCTGGTTATGTCAGGGGCGGATGATGTCGAACAGCACGCCCTCGAGGGTGACGCCCGGCGCGAAGGAGAACGCCACACCCGTCGAGATCGGCTGATCGGCCTGCTGCGCGATCATCTGCTCGAGCACGAAAATCAGTGAGACGCTGAGCATGTTGCCGTATTCGGCGAGCACGTCCCAGCTGGTCGCCGCCTGCTCGGGGCTGAGCCCGAGCGAGCTCACCGACTGTTCGATGATCTTCGGGCCACCCGGGTGGATCGCCCACAGATCGACATCGGACTTGCTCATGCCGTGGCGCGCCAGCACCCCGGTCACCACCGGATCCACCCCGTTGAGGATGTACTGCGGCAGGTTCTCCGACAGCTCGCAGGTGATGCCGTTGTCGTTGACGCCCAGGACGATTCCGTCCTCCGCGTCGTCGAACAGGTAGCTGAAGCTGTCGCGGATGACGATCGAGCCCGCCGCCAGCGGCTGCTGGGGGTTGCTCGCGCCGATGACCACCGCGCCGCATCCGTCACCGAAGAGGCTGTGGATGATGACGTCGTTGATGTTGTCGTCGAACACGGCGTTCACCGAGCTCAGCTCCAGGCAGATGACCAGCGCCTTCTTGTCCGGGTGTGCCCGGACGAAATCGACGGCGGCCCGCACCGAGTTCATGGCGGCCGCACAGCCCATGAAGTTCACCATCACCCGGTTGATCGCGGGCGAGAGGCCGAGCTGCTTGACCACGGCCACATCCACGCCGGGCGCGATGAACCCGGTGCTGGTGGCGAAGACCATCATCCCGATCTCCGTCGCCGGATCCTCGAGATGCGCGACCGCGCGTCCGGCCACGTCCACGGCCAGCGGCACCGCGTGGTCGTAGAAGGTGTTCATGCGATCCCGGATGGTGCCGACTTCCTTGCTGTAGGAAAGGAATTCGGGGTCGACCGGGTTGACCGCCAGATGCCGGGTGGTGATCCGGGTCTTCTGGTAGATCCGCGGAATCCGCGCCTGCTGCACCGGATCGCTGAACAGGTCGGCCACCTGGGCGGCGGCCTCGGCCTGCGAGAAGATCTGCTGCGGTGCGCCGGTGGCGATGGACTCGATCACGCCGACGGTGGTCGGCGGGGTGGGCGGCAACGGTGCGGGTGCGAAGTCGTAGCCGGGTTCGCCTCCCACGAACCGGGTGGACGTCGCGGGCACCATGCCCCCTTCATCAATGGTGATAGACACGAAATACTCCCCTCGAATTTTCAGTGGAATCGGTTCAGACAGTGCCGATTCCGGTGAAGCCCTGAACCGTGTAGACGGCGCAGGTCTTCAGGGCAAGCGGTGAGAAGTGCTCCTTCATGAACCCCCACTTGCGTTCCACCGCGTCGTCGGACGGCGCGAGAATGTAGGTGCGGATCTGCTTCGGGAAGCGGTCGGTGAAGAAACTCTTGGCGGGCAGCCATTCGACACCGAACTTCGCGGACTCCTCGCGCAGCACATCCTCGGTCGCGATGTTCGCGAAACCACTGCGCTGGTAGGGGAGTACGTGGTGCACCCGGTGCGAGCTCAGGCCCGCCGACAGGAAGCAGTCCACGTAGCGGTTTCCGACCACCTTCAGGTCGTAGGCCTGCTCGATCTGGTCGACACCCCAGTCCTCGGAGTTGTGCTCGAGTTCCTCGGTTTCGACCTCGAAGTCGTGGCTGGCCACCACCAGGAAGGTGGAGATCCACAGGCTGAACACGAATTGCAGTGCCCAGGCCCAGAAGTCGCCCATCGCGGTGAAGGCGATCAGCTCGCCGATGAGCAGGAAGCGCACCCCGAACGACCCGATGAAGTGCGGTAGCGCCCCACCCCAGGTGCCGTACATGTCCTTGATCCCCACCTTGCGGGTGAGGCGGCAGACATCGAGCAGGCGCATCAGCATGCCGGTCACGGTGTGGCCGAACTTGTGCATGGTGTGCACCGGGATCCGGTACAGCCGCGGGATCCGCATCATCATGGTGAAGACGTTCTTCTTGATGTCGACTTCACTCTGGGTGTGCGGGTGGTGCAGCAGCGCGTGGCCGTCCGCGGTCACGAAAGCCAGTGCGACGTAATTGAAGTCGAAGGCGTTCGTGTAGATCTTGTTCATGCCCTTCTGGGCCCGGTGGATGGCGTAGTGCCCGAAACCGGCCAGGCTGCTGCGCAGCAGCACCATGGCGATCACGAACACCGGCAGCGGCATCCAGCTGCGCTCGAACAACCGCAGGCCCTGCACCGCGAAGTACGCGACCGCCAGGATGGCCACCACGATATTGAAGTAGGTGTCCATGCGGCGGATGCGCGCGGCCAGTTCGGGTTCCTTCAGGCGCGCCTTGACCTTGTGTAGCAGGTCGTCCTTGTTGTCGAAGCTGAACTTCGGAGTGTCGCGCCAGCTGTCGAAGCCCTCGTTGAACAGGAACGCGGGGGCGTTGGCCTTGGGATGGATGTCCTCCGGCAGCGCGTCGCGATCCAGCGAGTACTTCTTGATGATCTTGCCGATGGCTTCCGGATTCTTGTGGTACGAACCGATGATCGAGGTGATATCGCGGTTCTTGGTCCGGCCGATGAAGAACTCGCCGCCCGGATGCTTGGAAATCCAGTCG
>NZ_JBSGBY010000749.1:0-3595 GCF_053601505.1 Nocardia sp. NPDC004722 | reverse complement strand
ACTAGCCCTGCGAGGCGGGCGATTCCGGTTCAGTTTCCGGGGCGGGCGGGGTGGCACGCGGCGACAGGGTGATGACGCCCGCGTCCAGATCGACGGCCAGCCGCGGCCGATGCTGCTGGCCGTCGCCGGCCTCGCTGCTGTCGTCTTCGAGCTTCTTACCGGGGAACAGTTCGCCTATGACGCCCATCCCTCCACCCTAGCTCTCACATCCGGTAGCGCCGGGAGCCGTAGGACGGCCCGACACCACGCGGACCCCAGCCGCGGCGACCGCGCACGAACAGGAAGAACACCAGCGGGAACAGGAAGAACGGGAAGAAATGGGTGGCCACCGCGAACGCGATCGCGAAGATCAGCGCCACGATCACCGCGATCGGGGCGAACGGCGGTGGGCGACGCGGGACGGGTTGCGGAGTGAGGATCTGCGGGGTGGCCGGCTGCGGGCGGGGCAGATCACCGAACAGCACCGCGAGCTCGCCCGCGGTCTTGGCGGCGTACGCCCGGCTCACCCGGTCGTCGTATTCGGTGACATCCAAGCGCCCGGCCGCGAAGTGGTCTCCCAGCGCGGCCGCGGCTCGTTCACGTTCCGCGGTGCCGACGCGGACATCGGGCGGTCCGTAGACCGCAGGATCGAAATCGGTCATGACATCCGGCCTAGAGGGGAAGGGAATCTCGTTGTCCGCCAGCGTAGGCCCGTTCGCGACGGCGTGCCTGCACGTGTCGACGTAATCGCGGCTACGTCGGCTGACGTAGGTCCGTCCGGGTGGTCTCGGCGGCCAGCGCCGCGAATTCGGCGACCTTGGGATTGTCGGTGCGGGTGCGCCACACCAGCCGCACCCGGGCCGCCGCCAGCCCGGTGAGCGGCACGAACGTCACCTCCGGGTGGGTGAAATAGGTGGGCATGGCGGTGGTCGTCGCGAAGACCGCGTCATTGTGGGCGACCGCGGAGAGCATCTCGGGTTCGGTGCGGGCGGGCGGCGCGGCCGGAATGGGACGGCCGCTCGGCGTGACCGCGGGTGGCCAGAAACCGCGAGCGAATTCGGGGCTGACATCCGGATGCGGTCCGATCACCCGCAATTCGGCCAGATCCTCGATATCGAGGCTGGCGCGCGCGGCCCACGGATGCCGCCGGGCGATGGCCAACAGCCGGGGGAACTCGCCGACCTCGGGGCCGACGGTCAGGTCGGGCTGATCGATCGGGGTCAGCGAGATCTGCAGATCGACCTCCCCGCGCCGCAGCGGCCCGTAGATATCGGTCCACGGGATCTGGGTGAGCGTGACCACACAGTGCGGATGCCGTGCCCGGAACCCGGCCAGCGGCGCGTCCAGCGTCGCACCGTAGGGGCCGAGGAAGCCGATCCGCAATCCCCGTGCCAGGGTTCGGGTTTCGGCCATGGCGCGTTGCAGGTCGTCGAAGGCCGGGCGGACCCGCGAGAGCAACTGCTCGCCGAGCGGGTTGAGCATGACCCGCCGGCTGGTGCGTTCCACCAGGCGGCGACCGATGCGCCGCTCCAGGCTGCGGATCAACTGGCTCACCCGCGGCTGGGACACGCCCAGCCGAATCGCGGTGCGCCCGAAGTGCAGTTCTTCGGCCAGCACCACGAACGCTTCCAATTCGGCCGGATCGACGCGAGTCTCGCGTAAGGAGTCTTCGATTAGCATTTCTTATCGATTCTCCCGGATTTCGCCGTTGATGGCCAACCGCCGGTGCCCGATCCTTGTTCGGTGAGTGGTGCGCGGCGTTTGGTGGTGGGTATCAGCGGCGCGACGGGTATCGCGTACGGGGTGCGGGTGTTGGAGTTGGCCCGTAAGGCGGGGGTGGAGACGCACCTGGTGGTGACCCCGGCCGGGCAGCAGACCCGGGCTTATGAAACCGGGCTCAGTGCAAGCGATCTCGCGGCTATGGCCGATGTCACATACCGGCCCGCCGATATCGGCGCGGCCATCGCGTCCGGCTCGTTCCGCACCGCCGGAATGATCGTGGCCCCCTGCTCGATTCGCACGCTGTCCGCGGTCGCCTACGCCAACAACGACAACCTGCTCACCCGTGCCGCCGACGTCACCCTCAAGGAACGCCGCCGCTTGGTGCTCATGGTCCGCGAAACCCCGCTGACCCTGGCGCATCTGCGCGCCATGACCGAGGTCACCGAGATGGGCGGCATCGTCATGCCGCCGGTGCCCGCCTTCTACCTCGAGCCCGAATCGGTCGCCGACATCGTCGACCACACCGCCGGGCGTGCCCTGGACCTGCTCGGCATCGACGTCCCCGACCTGCCCCGCTGGGGCGAAACCCCGCTCGAAGGAAAGTGAAACAGGCTGTGGCCCACTTGAAGAGCCTGCGCGAGTTCATCGACGCGCTCACCGCGATCGGCGAGATCCAGCAGATCGACACCGAGGTCGACTGGAACATGGAGATCGGCGCGATCATCCGCCGCTCCTACGACCTGAAGGCCCCCGCGCCGCTGTTCACCAATATCACCGACTACCAGGGCAGCGGCTTCCGCGTGCTCGGTGCGCCGGGTGCGCTGTCGGGCCCCGAGCACCGGCTGGCGCGTATCGCGCTGGCACTGGGCCTGCCCGCCGACGCCAGCGGCCAGCGGATCGTGGAGGCGCTCGCCGATGCCCGCGCCAAGCCGGGCATCCCGCCGGTCGTGGTGGACCGCGCGGACGCGCCCTGCAAGCAGAACATCAAGCTCGGCGACGACATCGACCTGTTCGCCTTCCCGACCCCGAAGCTGCACGGCAACGACGGTGGCCGCTACATCCAGACCTACGGGATGAACATCGTCAAGACCCCCGACGGTTCGTGGACCAACTGGTCGATCAACCGCATGATGATCCACGACCGCAACACTCTGGCCTGCCTGATCCCCGGGCCGCAGCACCTGGGCATCATCCGCTCGAAGTGGACCGAGATCGGCGAGCCCATGCCGATCGCGCTGGCCATCGGCGTCGAGCCGGGCCTGCCGTGGGTGGGCGGCATGCCGATTCCCGAGGGCGAGGACGAAACCCATTTCCTGGGCGCGCTTTTCGGCGAGGGCCTGGAACTGGTGCCCGCCGAGACCGTCGACCTGCTGGTCCCCGCGACCGCCGAGATCGTCATCGAGGGTCATATCGCCCTCGACGAGACGGTCATGGAGGGCCCGTTCAACGAGTTCCCCGGCTACAACGCCACCGAGGCCAGCCTCAAGCAGGTCTTCCACGTCTCCGCCGTCACCTACCGCGACGGCGCGATCCAGCCGACCGTGGCCGCGGGCCCGCCCGTGGAGGAGGACCACACCATCATCGGCACCACCAGTGCCGCCGAGATCCTCTACCTGCTGCGGCAGGCCGGGCTGCCGATCTCCTCGGCCTGGTACAACTTCGAGGCGGCCGTGCACTGGCTGACCCTCGCGGTGAAGCAGGACTGGCACGAGACCACCGGGCTGGGCTCGCACGAACTGGTCGACCAGATCGCGAAGATTATCTTCACGGGTAAGCCGTCGGTCAACGCGCCCAAGATCCTGGTCGTCGAGGACGACGTCGACATCACCAACCTCGACGAGGTGGTGTGGGCCTTCGCCGCGATCGACATCCGGGTGCGAACGGGTGGCGAAGG
>NZ_JBSGBY010000748.1:0-3599 GCF_053601505.1 Nocardia sp. NPDC004722 | reverse complement strand
GGTCGAGGACGCGATCGCGACCATCACCTTGAACCGTCCCGCCGCGCGCAACGCCATCATCTCGTTGATGACGCCGATCTCGTAGTCGGCGCGCGTGAGGTACTCGCCCGGAACACCATTCGGGAAGCGCCGATCCAAGCCGCGCAGCACTTCCTTGCGCAGCCAGCTGCCCTGGGTCTCACCCTCGGGCACCGGGAAGATCGGCATCCGGTCGCGATGCTCCCAGACGTCGTCGTAGGACTGCACGCGTTCGCCGATGGCCACCGTGTTGTCGCACGCGCCGGGGACCTCCGCGTCCCAGATGGCGCGCATCTCCTCGGCGGACTTCAGGTAGTAGCCGGAACCGTCGAACTTGAAGCGGGTCGGGTCCGAGAGCGTCTTGCCGGTCTGAATGCACAGCAGCGCTTCGTGATTGCCCGCGTCGTGCTCGTGCACGTAATGGCAGTCGTTGGTGGCCAGCGGCGGAATGCCCAGCTGCTTGCCGACATTGAGCAGGCCCTCGCGCACCCGGCGCTCGATGGACAGCCCGTGGTCCATCACCTCGAGGAAGAAGTTCTCCGGCCCGAAGATCTCCTGCCACTTGGCCGCGGCTTCGAGGGCCTCGCGCTCGTGGCCCAGTCGCAGCCGCGTCTGCACCTCGCCCGAGGGGCAGCCGGTGGTGGCAATGATGCCCTCGGCGTGCTCGGCGATGATGTCGGCGTCCATGCGCGCCCACTTGCCGAGCTGACCCTCGATCGAGGCCAGCGAGGACAGCTTGAACAGGTTGCGCAGACCGGTCGCGTTCTCCGCGACCATGGTCATGTGGGTGTAGGAACCCGAACCGGAGACGTCATCGCTCTTCTGCGACGGGTCGCCCCACAGCACACGCTTGGTGTTGAACCGGGACTCCGGCGCGATGTACGCCTCGATGCCGATGATGGGCTTGATGCCCTGCTTCTTGGCGGAGTTGTAGAACTCGGACGCACCGTACATATTGCCGTGGTCGGACATGCCGACGGCGGTCATGCCCAGCCTGGTCGCCTCTTTGAACAAGGGCGTGATCTTCGCCGCGCCGTCGAGCATCGAGTACTCGGTGTGGTTGTGGAGATGGACGAATGATCCCGACGAGGCTGACACCCAGACATACTAAGCGCCACCCACGACAGGTTTCGAAGGCACGCGGGGGCGCTGCGCAAGATCGGCGTGGCGGGCTCCGCGTGTCGTGTTGGACGTCACGCGGAGGACCTCGAACCTATGCCACCTAGGCGGCCGCCGGCTCAACCTGGGTAGTGGTGCGACGCGCCGCGTGAGCGCCCCGCACCACCAGCGGCAGCACCCATGCCGACGCGATCTGGTCCAGACTCGCCGCCCCGATTCCGAGACGGTTGTGCACGAATCCGACCGACAGTCCCGTGCGCGGATCGGCCCAGCCGAACGATCCGCCCAGCCCGATGTGCCCGAAGCCCGCGCGGGCTCCCGGCACCGGGAGGGAGTGATAACCCATGTGCCACATCATCGGGATGTAGAACAGGGCGTGGTCGAGACGGTAGGTCTCGACGTGCCGCATGGTCTTGATGGTCTGCGGCGAGAGGAACCGGTAGCCGTGATGCATGCCGTCGTTGGCGAGTGCGCCGTACACGGTGGCCAGTCCGGTCGCGGTGCAGACACCGTTTCCCGCGCCCAGCTCGGTGTCCAGAATCGGCGGCGGGTCACCCTCGAGCAGCTGATCGAGGCCGGGCAGGAACAGCGCGCGAGCGGCCGCGCCCAGCGGGCCGGGCAGGCCGTAGGCGCGGCCCAGCACCATCGAAATGTAGTTGGTGCCAACCATCGACAGCTTGTTGCCCTGCAACAGCGCCGCGCTGGTCGGCGACCCGGCGGGCGGCAACCCCAGGTGAATGCCCTCCGCGCCCAGCGGTTCGGCGAGTTCCGTACGGAACAGCTCCGCCATCCCGCGCCCGGTGACCGCCCGCGCCAGCCCGGCCAGCAGCCAGCCGAAGGTCAGCGCGTGATAGGTCGGAATGCCCAGCAGGTGATCCGGTTTCGCGGCCGCCAGATGCTCCTCCATCATGCGGTGGTCGAGGATGTCCTCGAGCCCGCGCGCGATGGCGGGCAGCCCGTAGAGGCCCGCCCGGTGGGACAGCACCTGCCGCACCGTGATTCGCTCCTTGCCATTGGCGGCGAAGGCGGGCCAGTAGTACGCGACCGGCGCGTCGTAGTCGATCAGCCCCCGGTCGGCGAGCCGGTGGATGACCGTGGCCGCAAGACCTTTGGTGGCGGAGAAGATGATGGAGCCGGTGTCGGCGTCCCAGGCCCGCCCGGGTGCGGCCTCGCCGGTCCACATCTCGACCAGCGGTTCGCCACGCAGATGCACGGTCAGCGCCCCGCCCGCGCCCGGATGCCCACCCACCATCCGCGCGAAAGTCCGTACCAGTGGGCCGAATTCGGCGGCGGCGTACCCGCCCACGGAGGTGGGGAGGTCCAGTAGCCCGGATTCCGGGGTACCGGCGGCCGACGGCGAGGAAGCGACATTGCTCACCCACCCACGGTACGAGCCGCCGGGGCGCCGGGGCAATGACGACGTCGGCAGAGTTATTCCCGTTGGCCCAGTGGTTATTTCGAGTGTCCAGGTGGAGACCCGGGCGTTATCTCCGGCGGCGTTTACCGAGATCGGAGCGGTTCCGGCGCGTCGTCGATCATGCTGCGTAGGCTGAGGCGCATGCGTACGCTGCGGTCGTTCGTGCCAGCCGTGCTGGTCGTGGTCGCCCTGGTGGTGGCCGGATGCTCGTCGTCGAAACACGATTCGCCGCCTACGGGGGTGAGCGGGGACTGGCACGGGAGCATCGAGATCCCCGACAAGCCGGTCGCGCTGGGCGTCAGCTTCACCGGCGCGGACGCGGCCACCCTCACCATTCCCGCGCAGGGTCTGGTGGACGCGCAGCTCACCGGCGTGCGGACCGGCAACGACGATATCGCCTGGTCGCTGGCCAAAGTGCCCGGCAATCCGTCATATCAAGGCAAGTACGACAAGGGGTCCGACAGCATCAAGGGCCAGTTCACGCAGTCCGGCAAGAGCTTCCCGCTCAACCTGACCCGCGGCAAGGTCGAGGGCCCGGCGCGCCCGCAGGAGCCGAAACCACCGTACCCGTACAAGTCCGAGGATGTCGGCTATCGCAGCGGCGACATCACCATCGCGGGCACCTTGACCGAGCCGAACACCGGCGGTCCGTTCCCGACCGTGATCCTGATCAATGGCAGCGGGCCCAACGACCGCAATGAGGAAATCCTCGGCCACAAGCCGTTCCTGCTGCTCGCGGACACGTTCACGCGCGCGGGATACGCGGTGCTGCGCACCGACAAGCGCGGCATCGGCAAGACCGGCGGCACCCTGGACACCGCCAGCTATCAGGACCTGACCGACGATATCGCCGCCGGGATGGCCTACCTGCGCTCACGTTCCGAGATCGACGCCACCCGGATCGGCCTGCTCGGGCACAGCGAGGGCGGCTACCTCGCGCCCCTGTACGCCATGCGCCCCGACAGCGGTGTCGCCTTCGAAATCCTGATGGCCGGACCGGCGGTCCCCGGCTACGACATCCTCACCGAGCAGAACACGCAACGGA
>NZ_JBSGBY010000747.1:0-3606 GCF_053601505.1 Nocardia sp. NPDC004722 | reverse complement strand
CGAGAGTGGGTCCGGGCGGACCGGAAAGATGGGGTCGAGTTACTCGAGTACGAGGAGAGGTCGACAGTGGAACGTATTGGTGTGATCGGCGGCGGAACCATGGGCGCGGGCATCGCGGAAGTGGCCGCACGCGCGGGCAGCTCGGTGCTGATCCTGGAACGCGACACCGAGGCGGCCGCGGCCGCCGAGGCGCGGATCGACAAGTCGCTGGCCCGGGCGGTCAAGTCCGGCCGGCTCGAGCAGGCCGATGCCGACGCGGCGCGCGGGCGGGTCACCCTCACCACGTCGATCGACGATTTCGCCGACCGCGAGCTGGTCATCGAGGCCGCGCCGGAGATCGAGTCGCTCAAGGCCGACTTCTTCACCAAGCTCGACGCCATCGTCTCCCCCGAGACCATCCTGGCCACCAACACCTCCTCGATCCCGGTGATCCGGCTGGCCAACGCCACCGCCAACCCGGGCCGCGTGGTGGGTGTGCACTTCTTCAACCCGGTGCCGGTACTGCCGCTGGTCGAGATCGTGGTGACGCTCAAGACCGAGCGCGCGGTCGTCGACAAGGTCACCGCCTTCGCCCGCGACGTGCTCGGCAAGCGCACCATCGAATCCAAGGATCAGGCCGGGTTCATCGTCAACGCCCTGCTCATCCCCTACCTCTGCAATGCGATCCGGATGTACGAGACCGGTTTCGCCAGCGCCGAGGACATCGACGAGGGCATGGTCAGCGGCTGCGCACACCCCATGGGTCCGCTGCGCCTGACCGACACCGTCGGCCTCGACGTCACCCTCGCCGTCGCCGAATCCCTCTACGCCGAATTCGGCGAACCCCAGTACGCGCCTCCGGTGTTGTTGCGCCGCATGGTCGATGCGGGTTACCTCGGCCGCAAGACCGGCCAGGGTTTCTACACCTACTGATCACCGGTCATCAGCTTTTCCGGCCGCCCGAGCGGCGGCCGGAAAAGTTTCGATCGCGACACGGGCACACTTCCTGACTCCCTCTCGTTCGAGAAACTACGGTAGCGAGGAAATCCCCAGAATCACCTTTCCGGTACGGCAATCATGCTGCGCGATGAAAGGATTCCGTTTGCGATCGCAGAATCGAATTTCTCTGAGCGGTAATACTTCTCGAATTGCCTTGGGCGCGAGTCTGGCAGTGGCGCTGGCCGCGATCACCGCGTGTGGCGGATCGGATGGGAAATCCGATCAGAAGACGACCTCGTCCCCGAGCGCATCGGCCACACGCACCACCACGACCACCACCGCCATGGTCGCCCCGCCGCCGTCGCCCGGCCAGCCGACACCGACCCGCACCGGCGGCCCGGCGCAGCCACCGGCGACATCCAAACCGCCGAGCGAGGCCGACCACAAGGCCGGTGACCCGTGCCCCTACGACGCCATGGTCACGGGGCAATGGCAGTGGACCGGCATGAAATGGGTCTGCGTTCCGGTCACCTCGCCGGGCGGCGAACAACCCGGCAATGGCGGCGGAATGGGTGGCGGACAGCCTGATACCGGCGGCGGCATGGGCGGCGGCCAACCCGATAACGGCGGCGGCATGGGCGGCGGCCAACCGGACAATGGCGGCGGTATGGGCGGCGGCCAGCCGGGCGGCGGAACCACCACCCAGCCCGACGGCGGCGGCATGGGCGGCGGGCAGCCCGCGGACGGCATGAGCGGCGGGCAAGGGTGAGGACCAGTCGGCTATGCGGCAGGCTGGTCGGAGTCATTGCGGCCGTCGCACTTTCGGTGGGAGCCGGAGTCGGCTCGGGTGGGAGGGCAGTCGCCATCGACGATCTACCCACCCCACTGCGGCACGCTACGGCGCAGGATATGACGGCCGGGAACTACATTCTGGATTTCGGATGGTTTCACGCGCAGGATCCGCACGGTCTCGGGCTGTTTCAGTTCACCTATTTGAATCACGGCATGGCCGGGGTCAAGTGGGGGTATATGAACAATTTGAATCTCAATGACCCGCAGGGGAATTACCGCAATCTGGTCGAGTATCCGGCGAGTCCGGTGCATGTCACCGAGGCCCCGACCATCGACAGCGCCATCCTGCATTTCGCGTGGGTCGAGGAGAAGCAGGCGTGGCATCTGACCTACGACAATATGGATACGGTCGCCGACCTCTGGTATTCCAACACCCATCCGGGCGCGGCGATGGATCCGGTGGATTGGGATGGGAGCAAGGTCTTCTGGGCCTCCTCCATCGCCACCGCCGATATCAACGGCCGCGTGAAGTTCCCCGGGCATGCCGAGTTCACCGAGGTGAATCACTGGGTGGGAGAACAGGAACGGATGGCGGGCGGGTTCCTGCTCGGCCCCGGGCACGTCGGTTACGACTACGCCCAGGCCGGTAATCCGGACGGGTCCGCGGACCAGATGTTCGTGTTCCCGGAGGCGGACGGCAAGACCCGCGGCCTGCTCGCGCACACCGCCGCCGACGGCGCGCTGACCATGTGCGAACCGCAGAGTTATGAACAGGCGGACTGGGATTCGATCTCCGAACCGGCCGAACAGATCGGCCCGTTCGACTATCCGCGCACGGTGTCGGCGCACTGCGATGACCTGTCGTTCGTCTTCTACGTGGATCAACCGCACCTGTTCCCGCTGAACATCCAGCTCTCGACCACCACGATGTCGCAGGGGCACAGCAGCGTCCCGGGTTCCCGCGCCACCATTCAGCATGCCCGGGACGTGGGGACCGGCTTCAACACCGGACTGCCCCTGTACGGCTTCCCGAATCAACCACCCACCTACTGGAATTGAGCGAAGGGCAGCGAGAGCGATGAGCCAAGCGTTCTGCGAGGGCATGAACTCGGTCCTGAATGCCTTCGCCTACACCCCGGCGTTCTATGCCGTCGTGCACGGGCTCGACGCCGTGTGGGACGGCGGATTGAGCGCTATCTGGGCCGCTGCGGTCGGCCGCTGAAAGCCGTGCGGCCCTTGATGAAACGGCGTACGTTCCTCGCGCTCGCAGGCGCGGTGGCGCTGAGTTCGTGTTCGAGGGCCGAGCCCACGAAATCCGAACCGGGAGCGGGGATTTCCATCTCCCCGCTACCCGGCGAGGAGTCCGAGCAGCAGCGCCTCGGCCGATCCTTCTGCCTGGCGGGATTCCAGCCGACCGGCTACGCCGTGCCCGCGGAGACCGAACTGGTCGTGGAGGTCGACCGGCCGGGCCCACACGTGGAACTCCTCGTCGGCGCACCCGGATTCGGGCCCTCCGATCTGCGGGTGCATCCGCTGACCGAACAGCGCGTCACCGTCACCGACGCCGAGGGCGGCCCGCTGCACATCCGCCACACCGGTCAGGCGACGGACGAGCCGGTACATGTCCGATTCGGCCCCTCGGCCGGAGAGATCCCGTTCCACCGCCTCGGGCAGCCGCTCGACACCTGGCGGCAAGCCCTGGCCGCCGCCGCGGACACGGCGGCCGTGCAGTTGGCGAGCGAGCGGACCGTGCTCACCCTGAGCGCCGAGTCCGCGCGCCGCCATCTCCCCGACGACATCGACGAGATCTTGCGAACCTACGACGAGATCATCGGCGTCGAGGACGGCCTCCGCGGCGAAGCCGACGACGATGCCATCGACGGGCGAAGTCCCCTG
>NZ_JBSGBY010000746.1:0-3608 GCF_053601505.1 Nocardia sp. NPDC004722 | reverse complement strand
CTCCGGTCAGCCACTCGCCCTGCCCACCCTGCGGGCCGACGGCGGCGTACTGGGCTGGCGCTGGGTGGCTGCGGCGAGCATCGCGGGACTCACCCATCAGGCGGACGCCACCACCGCCCAGGATTCGTACTGTGCCGGGTATTCGGTGGACGGGTCCGCGCTGGTGCTGGCGGTGTGCGACGGTCTGGGGTACCGCGAGCACACCTCCCAGGTCGGCGCGGATCTCATGGCACGGCTGTGTTGTGCGTTCGGGGCGTGGATCGTGCGGGAGCAGGCCCTCGGCGACGGCACCGAGGCACTGATTCGGGCCGTCGAACAGGCCAATGACCGGCTCATCGAGATGCAGCGCATGCATCTGCCCGAGTGGGAGCCCGCGGATCTGCACTGCACGGTCATGCTGTGCCGGGTGCCGCTGACCGCCGACGGCGGCCCTGCGCTGTTCGCTCGCGCGGGCGACACCGAGGCGTTCCTGCTCCAGAACGGCCGCTACGCAACGGTCTTCGACCCGGACACGGACGCGGGGCCCACCAATGTGGTGAAAGGACCTCTTCCGCACCAGAATCCGCGTGAAGTGCTCCAGGTGACGGCGGTCGACCTCGATGCCGACGCTCTCATCCTCACCACGGACGGCCTCGCCCACGACATCTTCGACTCCCCCGGCACCCGCGAATGGCTGGCCGCCCGCTGGGCCGTCCCGTGCGGTCCGCACCGCATGCTCGACGCGCTGCGCTACCGTCGCCAGTCCTCGCACGACGACCGCACCGCGCTGGTGGTGTGGCTGCGCCCCTGGACCGGCGACGAGGTGGACGATGCCGCGGATCACCGGTGAATCCGGTGCCACCTACGACGTCGACGACCTCCCACTCAACAGCGACGGCGGGCAGTCCGAGCTGTTCCAATGCCGGGACGTAGGCCGCGTTACCCGCGTCTACAAGCGCTATCACAAACCGCTCACCGACCTGGCCACCATCGGCTGGGTGAGCGATGCCGCGCGGCGTGGGCGTGAGGTGGTGCCCGCCGCCGAGGCCGCGGCCGGTCTGGCCTCCACCGCGGAGAGCTCCCTCAACTGGCCCATCGACGTGGTGCGGCAAGGCAATTCGGTGATCGGCGTGGTGCTGCCGCTGATCCCGGCCCGGTTCTTCCTGCCCGACGGCCGCCCGCGCAGCGCCGAATTCCTGTTCATGGTGCGCGATACCCCGCCCACCGCCCAGACCCGGGTGGGAGTCCTGATCCGCCTGTGCGACCTGCTCGTAGTCCTGCACGACCAGCAGTTGGTGCACGGCGACCTTTCCCCGAAGAACGTGGTGTGGACCGAATCCGGCCCCCACGCCTACCTCATCGACTGCGACGGCATCCGCCCCGCCCACTCCACCGCCCACCGCGGCGTAGCCACTCCCAACTGGCAAGACCCCCGCCTCGACACCGGCCTCATCCGCGCCCACGACGAATACAGCGACCGCTACGGCCTCGCCCTCCTCATGTACCGCGGCCTGTTCCGCAACCCCGGCGCGCCTGCCCTGGTCGGCGGAAAACTCTCCCAGGCCACCGGAATTCCCCCAGGCACCGACCCAAGCCTGAAGCGATTGTTCGACCGCACCTTCTCCGACGCCGCAGCCACCGCAACCCGCCCCACCGCCGCCGAGTGGCGAACCGCCCTGACCGCAGCGTTCCTCACGACGGACGGATCCGCGTACCGCGCAACCGCTCTCGACCTGCTCGACCGCCACGCCGAGCGCGTCGCGCCCACCCGCCAAGTCCGGGTGAGCCACGCGCCCACCGTGACCCGAAAACCGGCCGGATCGGCAACCACCGCACGAACCGCCACCGCATCGACCGCACCCCCGCGCGGACCGCAGACTCCGGCACAGTCCTGGTACCAGCCACAACCCCCGTCGACCACGACAACCCTGCGACGCGCCTATCGACCGCCCACACCTCCCCCGCCGTATCAACGCCGCCGCAACGGAATCGGCTGGCTGGTCGCAGGAACCATCGCGGCCCTGATCATCGGCGCGATCCTGACCAACACCCACGACCATCCCACCTCGAATACCGTGCCCGACACCACCTCCAGCACCACACCCTCTACCGCACAATCCGCCGCAGCCACCCGCCAGGCCAACGCCGTCTCCGCACTCCTCGACCGCTCCCACACCAGCCGAGCCACCGCCGCCGCAGCCATCCCCGCAATCCTGGCCTGCCGCAACGTAGCCCACGAAGCCGCCGAACTGTCCGCCACCGAAACCGAGCGCCAATCCGAGTACACCGACGCCATCCACCTCGACCTCTCGGCCCTACCGGCAGGCACACAACTCAAAAGCGATCTGGTAGACGCGCTGACCACGTCCTACCTGGCCGACGACGCCTACGCCCGCTGGGCCACCAACATCGCCACCTCCTGCAATTCGACCGCACCCCAAACCGCCGACTACCGCAGCGGCAACAACTACTCCAGCCAAGCCACCACAGCCAAACGCGCCTTCATAGCCGCCTGGAACCCCATAGCCACCACCCACAACCTCCCCACCCGCGCCGAAGAAGACATCTGAGGTGAACCCGACCGGCCGTTCTGACAAATTCGGTATATGTGGGGAGGTGGTTCGTATGACAATCCGTGGCTCCCACACGTTTCAGCGGTGGGTGCGGGACCCCGAGATCATGACCATGGCGGGCGCGGTGCTGCGGCCATGCGTCTCGGTGGTGCCGGGGCTCGGTCCGGACCTCGCCGACACGCTTCGGTTTCGGGCGTTGGCGCTGGCCGTCGAATACCGGTACGACGAAGCCCTCATCGATGTCGAGGAGGCATTGCGAATCTGCCGTCGTACGCCGATCCTTCGGCGCACAACCACCGAGGTTCAACTCGCCGCGGCGTTGAGCCTGCGTGCGAATCTGCTGCGGTGCGTGGGCCGGGAGCACGAGGCGGTGGACGACGCGCGGGAGGCGCTGGCCCGGTGCCGCGAGGGCCTGTCGCGCGCGCCGCAACGGTTCGGCCCCCTTCTCCTGAACGCTCTGGACGAATTGGCCCGATCCCTGGACAGGATCGGTGAGCCCGGGCAGGCGCTACCCTACGGCGAGGAACTCGTCGACATCCTGCGCCGCCTCGTGCCACGCCGACCCGGCTACGAGCGCTTCTTGGGCGCTGCCCTGCATCAGCTCGGTGGCTACCTCTCCGATGCCGGGGATCTGGCCGACGCGCTACGCATCGCCAATGAATCCCTGCAGCTGTATCTACGTCTCGATCGCGAGCAGCCGGAATCCTTTGCGCTCCAAGTAGAGCTGGCGAAGCACAATCGGGATCTGTTTCTGAACCGCCTGAAACACCTGGAATAGGCGGTATCGGGCCGTCATACTCCGCCGACTACTTCAATGGAGTGGCTACGCCTCGCCTGCTAAGGCAGGCGGAAGATCACGGAGCGGGGGCATTGACCGCCGGGCATACGTCGTTTCGGGATGGACAGTGACCACATCGAGCTTCTGCACGAGGGAGCCGGGCACCTCTCCCTCCTCGAAGTGTTCGAGCGAGGGCACGAAGACCGCCTCCGCGTCCAAACGCGTCGCCTGGGCCTTCAAGCCGTGCCAGCGGCGGGCGACCCGTAGACGGGTCGTAG
>NZ_JBSGBY010000745.1:0-3616 GCF_053601505.1 Nocardia sp. NPDC004722 | reverse complement strand
GGCCTTCACCCCGCTGGCCTTCGCCGCCCTGATCGCCCAGGGTGCGGGTGCCGGGCTGGTGCAGAAGTTCGGTGTTCGCCCGCTGACACCTCGAACTAGCTATCCGGCCACAGGGCGGGCACGGTTCAGAATAGAGCTAGTGATCGGGGAGCATGCCGAGCACCACGGCCAGGCCGATGAGGAAGACCGCGCCGGCGACGACCGCCGCGACGGCGGAATGCGTCATGACCGCTATGCCGCCGATAAGGATCGCGCAGGTCGAGCCCGCCAAAATCGCAGTGCCGCGGTCTGTTCCGGCCAACGGGAAATGGGGTTTCCGTGACGTTGCCATGACCAAGGAGTTCCCATTCCGAGCGTTATCAAAACGTGATTATCTGAGATGGCTTCCCGGTCGGATGCCGTCGGCGCGTCGAACTGCCATTTCGGCCTTCCGTTCGGCTTCGTTTCGCAGCCGTCCGAGTTCGGAATGTTCCGTCTCGGAGTACCGAGTGCGGTCGAATTCGGCGGACAGGGCTCGTACTTGTCTCCGTAAGCGGTTCGCGCTCTCGAAATTCAACGGTCGCTCCGCGGTGGCAGCGGCGGATATCAGGCGCGATCTCAGTTGCTGCATCTCGTATTCCTCGGATCGTGGTTCCCTCCAAGGGTTTCCACAGCCGACAGCCCTAAACCGCCGAATCCGGACTCGCAATCCGATGGCGGCGCAACAACACTCGATGCGCCGCCACCGCACGGCCGCGCCTACTCGCCGGTGGGTTGGGGTCCGACCACGAAGGTGGGGTTGCCCGCCGTGTCGACGCCGGTGTCGAGAATCTTGTCGTCGAAGTAGGCGGCCGACTTCTCGTCGAGGAACACACGAGCCCCCTCGGCGTCGAACACCTCGTCGTCCTGTGACGGCTCGGCGGCCACCGCGAGGCGGAAGCTGTCGGCATCGTCCGCAGTGGTGATCCGCAGACCCGCCTGCCGTGGGGCGCCTGCGCCGGTCGTGATATCGCGAACCGCCGCCACGGCAGTGGGGGTGAGTATCAGCATCGGGTTTCCTTCCGGTGTCCTGAGCGCCGATCGGATGGTCGGCAGTCGGTCGAGTAACCGGAAGCTCCGCCGTGAAACGTGCCTCGGCGGCAGGGTCACAGAATGGGACGGCCGCCGGTCACCGCCAGCCGCGCACCGGAGATGTAGCTGCCGTCGTCACTGGCCAACAGCACGTAGGCGGGAGCGAGTTCGGCCGGTTGTCCCGGGCGTCCGAGCGGTGTGTCCTCGCCGAAGGCGGCGACCTTCTCCGGCGGCATGGTGGAGGGAATCAGCGGTGTCCAGATCGGGCCGGGTGCGACGCTGTTCACCCGAATGCCGCGCGGCCCCAGCAGTTGCGCCAAACTGGCGGACAGATTCGCGATGGCTGCCTTGCTGGCCGCGTACGGCGCGAGCGTGGGGGAGGGCATATCGGAGTTCACCGAGGAACTTGCGATGATCGACGCGCCCGGGCGCAGATGCGGCAGTGCGGCTTTCACCAGTGTGAAGAATGCCGAAACATTCAGTTTGAAGGTGTGATC
Organism: Nocardia sp. NPDC004722; assembly: GCF_053601505.1. Classification (NCBI taxonomy): domain Bacteria; kingdom Bacillati; phylum Actinomycetota; class Actinomycetes; order Mycobacteriales; family Nocardiaceae; genus Nocardia; species Nocardia sp. NPDC004722. The sequence goes on along the minus strand of NZ_JBSGBY010000745.1, from coordinate 2,069 downwards.
GAACTCCGCGTCGCTTATTTCCTCGAGATTCTCATGGGTCATCTGATAGGCGGCATTGCTCACCAGCACATCGATTCTGCCGAACTGCTCCACGGCGGTGTCGATCACCGCGTAGCAGTGTGCCGGGTCCGACAGATCTCCCGGCACCAACTCGGCGTGACGGCCCGCGTCGCTGACGTATTTCGCCACCTCGGCAGCCTCGGAGTGCTCGTTCAGATACGAAATCACCACGTCCGCCCCTTCTCTGGCGAATGCGATGGCCACGGCGCGGCCGATTCCGCTGTCCGCGCCGGTGACGACGGCGACCTTGCCGGTGAGCTTTCCCGAACCGCGATAGGTGTCCTCCCCGCAGTCCGGCGGTGGCCGCATCCGCTGCTGCGATCCGGGCACCTGCTGCTGTTGCTCAGAAAATCCCACGACTGCGTCTCCTGCCCGAGGACTCGAACCTGTCCTCGCCGCAGTACCACCTGCCTTGCCAGGGAAACCTGGCCGCGTTCAGCTGCCGAGGTCTCGGTGGTTGAAGCGGTAGACGCCGAGGGGACGGTGAAAAGCGTTCGGCCCAGAACATTCCCAGCTTCGCGGCGAAAGTGTGGGCGGCGTAGGCGATGACACCGGCCGCGGGACGATCAGTCCGAATACCGTTGATCCGAGATCGAGACCCGAGGTGGGTTCGTCGAGGATGAGCAATCCCATTCGGACGTCACGGCTGCGATGCGGTGGTCCGGCCCAAGAGGTGGCGCAGGGCCGAATCGAGATCCTCGCGGCGGAAGTGGTGCCCGGCGGTCAGCAGCCGGGTGGGTACGACGCGCTGGCTGGCGGCCGCGAGTTCGTCCGCGCCCTCGCGGCCGAGTAACAGGGCCGGGCCCACTCGGGGGACCGGCAGCAGCGCGGGCCGGTGCATCGCCTTGGCCAGGGTGCGGGCGTAGTCGATGTTCCGGACGGGTTGCGGCGCAACGGCATTGACCGGTCCTGACAGTTCTCGGTCCCACAGTGTCCGGTGGTAGACATCGACCAGGTCGTCGATGCCGATCCACGGCAGCCACTGCCGGCCGTCGCCGATCGGGCCGCCCAATCCGGCGGCGAACAACGGCCGTTGCAGGCGGAGCGCCCCGCCGCGGGGCGACTGCACGATCCCGGTGCGCACCATCACCACGCGGGTTCCGGTTCCGCTCGCCGCCGCGGCGGCGGCCTCCCACCGCCCCACCACCTCGGCCAGGAATCCGGTCCCGTGCGAACTTGTCTCGTCGAGCAGTTCGTCGCCCCGGTCGGCGCCGTAATATCCCACGGCCGACGCGCTCACGAAGGCCGGCACGCGCGAGGCCGCCGCGAGTTCGGCGAGTTTTCGGGTCGGTTCGATGCGACTGTCCAGGATCGCCCGCTTGTGCGCCGGGGTGAACCGCCCGGCGATGGATGCGCCCGCCAGATGGATGACGGCATCGACGCCGTCCAGGAGGTTGGGCGCGGGGGACCGCGGATCCCACTGCCGCTCACCGGCTTTCACCGGCGCGCGCCGGACCAGATCGATGACGCGGTGCCCGCCGGTGCTCAGAAAGGCCGACAGTGCCGAGCCGACCAGACCGGACGACCCGGTGAGGGCGATGGTCGACGTCTCGAATCCCTGTGCGGCGGCACGGCGGTGGGCGGCGAGATCCCCGGCGAGCTGGCGGTAGCGGTAGTCGAACATGGGTCGGAGCACCGACGTGGGGATCGGGGTGTCGACCCGGTCGATGATGCGGGTGTGGTCGTCATCGACCGCCTCGAATTCGTGTGTGTGCCGCCACCGCAGCATCGCGCCCACCGGCAGGGAGGCCACGCCGTCGATGGCGATCTCGTCGGCGAAGCGATGCCGCGCTTCGAAGTCGGCTGGTCGATGTCGTGCCACCCAGCGCAGCCCGCCGGGCAATCGGAGCACGGCCCGCCCGGTGGCGAGCGAGTCCGCCTCCGATTCGATCGCCACGGGTTGCCATGGCGGGGCGAGCCGGCGGAAGGCGCCGGGACGTCCGAACCAGTCGAACACCTCCGCCAGGGGCGCGGTCACAATGCTCGAACATTGGATGCCCATATGCCGA
>NZ_JBSGBY010000744.1:0-3623 GCF_053601505.1 Nocardia sp. NPDC004722 | reverse complement strand
TCAGGCGGCCGGGGTGGATGTGCGGGTGCAGCCCAAAGAGGGCCAGTCCCTGGACAATCCGTATCAGCAGTCGGTGGGCATCCCGTACGCGCACGATCGCGCCCGCGCGCCGCGGATCGGCCGCCCCGAAGCCCGGCAGGTCGACGGCGAGCGCGGTGCGTCCGGCTCGGGCGAGGCGGACGAGCACCTCTCGCCAGGTGTCGGCGCTGTCGGCGAAGCCGTGGAACAGCACGATCGGGGTGCCCGCACCGGCGACCGACAGGACCCGGGTGCGGACTCCGGCATAGCTACGGGTGGATTCGGTGATCGCGTCGCGATCGGACGGCGTCATTGCCATGCAAGAAACATACACACATGTTTGTTTCTTTTTCAACGGAAAAGCGGACAGGACAGAGCGCTACAGCCGTAGGGAGGGAACCACTAACCGACAGTCGTGTTCGTATCAGTTCTCAGCTCGGAAGGTAATCGGCCAGCTCGACGGCGGCCAAGCGCAGCAGCTGCGCCCGCACCCGCGCCCACTGCCGCCGCACCCGGGCTTCGTCGCGCCAGACGTAACTGCTCAGCAGCAGCCCGCGCATGGCATCCATCGCCGTATAGACGAAGTCGCGCAGTACCGTCGTCGACGCGCCCGCCGGGGCCAGCGGCGCGAGCGCCGCGGCGAGTCCGCTGGTCACCACCGGCTCCACCGATTCCAGCTGTTCGGCCAGTGCCCGATCGGTTCGCGCGGCGAGCCACAGTTCGGCGGTCGCGGTGAACAGCGGACCCTGGTGGAGCCGCCACAACAGGTCCAGCGCCGCTTCGACGACATTGCCGCCCTGGGGAATTCGCGCGAACTCGGCCAGCGCCTCCTCGGCCCGCCGCACCGCGAGATACCGCACCGCGGCCGTCACCAGATCCTCCCGGGACGGGAAATGATGCACCTGCGCGCCCCGGGTCACCCCGGCCTTGGCGGCCACCCGGGGCGTGGTCGTTCCGCTGTACCCGTACTCGAGCAGGCACTCGATCGCCGCCTCCAGCACCTTCGCCTGCGTCTCGTTGCGACGCTGCTCCTGGGTGCGCCGCGGTCGGGCCGCACGCTCCACCGGCGCGGACGAGGCTGTGCTGCTCATACGGCGATCATATGGCCGGCCACACCCCCCGCCCCGCAAGGTCCCGGACCCGCAAGTGCGCATTCACGGAGACTCCGGCGCTACCCGAACGGGCGGCACCTCATTTTCCACTCGCCGGTACAGCGCGTCGAGCGGCAGCGGGACGCGGGCGGCCGCGAGCACCTGGTTGCCCTGGTAGCCGGTGAAGACGTCGCCGTCGAGCAGTGCGCGATAGGGGAAGACGGCGCGGATGTCGTCCAGGCGGTGGCCTGTGCCGACCAGGTTGAGCAGGTAGATGCCGTCGGGGCGCAGTACCCGGGCGACCTGTGCGGTGAATTCGGCATCGGTGATGCCCGCCGCCATCCGCAGCCCTTCGAACGCGTCCGCCACCACCAGGTCCGCGGAAGCGGCGGGCAGCGTGGCGAGTTCGGTCAGCCCGTCGCCGAGGCGCAGCTCGACGCCGGGGATCGAGCGCAGGCCCAGGCGTTCGTCGACGAAGTCGGCCAGTGGCTCGTCGGCCTCGATGACGAGGTGGCGGGAGCCGGGGCGGACGGCGGAGAGGTAGCGGGGGAAAGTGGCTCCGCCGCCGCCGATGTGGACCACCTCCAGCGGGGCGTCGACGGGCCGCAGGGAGTCGGCGACGTAGCCGAGGTAACGGACGTATTCGAGTTCCAGGTAGGACGGGTCGTCCAGGTCGATGTAGGACTGGGCGATGCCGTCGACGGTGAGCAACCAACCACCCGGTCGCTCGGGATCGGCCCGCAGTTCGGCATTGCCGAAGCGCACCTTGCGCACCCCGGGTACCGGTTCACCCATCGCACCCACACCATCACCGCCGGGAGATTCCAGCCCACTGCCCATCAGCCTATGATCCCAGGTCTGATCCGGCGTTCCGAGCGTGGCAGGTTTCTGCCAATTGTCGGCCGGGAGTTCCATTGTCGCGCAGTACAACCGGTCCTAGCTTTGCCGCATGGCTTTCAATGTTGCGGACCTGTTCGAACATGCGGTGGACGCGGTGCCCGAGCGAACCGCCGTCGTCTGCGAGGGGCGGCTGGTCACCTACCGGGAACTCGAGGAGCGCGCCAACCAGCTCGCGCACTATCTGAGCTCGCGGGGCATCGGCAAGGGTGATCATGTCGGGGTCTTCTCGCGCAACTCGATCGAGGCGCTCGAGAGCATGATCGCCGCGTACAAGTTGCGGGCGGTGTCGGTGTCGGTCAACTACCGGTACGTGGCCGAGGAAGTCCGCTACATCGTCGACAACGCGGACCTGAAAGCGCTGGTGTTCGAGCGGGCGTACGCCGACATCGTGGCCGAGGTCGTGCCCGCCGCACCGGGATTGACGGAACTCGTCGCGGTCGAGGACGGCAGCGGCAAGGACTACTCGGCCTTCGGCGGAATCGACTACGACCGGGCGCGGGCCGGGCAGTCCACCGAGCGCGATTTCGAGCAGCGGTCCTCCGACGACCTCTACATCCTCTATACGGGCGGCACCACCGGCTATCCCAAGGGCGTCATGTGGACACACGAGGACATCTGGCGCTCGCTCGGCGGCGGCATCAACCATGTCACCGGCGAATACGTCGCCGACGAATGGGAACTGGCGAACAATGCCAAGTCCGCGCCGAACGGCATTGTGATCGCCCCGCTTTCACCGCTGATCCACGGCGCGGCGCAGTGGGCCGCGTTCATCGGGCTCAATACGGGCGGCACCGTGGTCTTCATCCCCCAGTTCGATGCCGAACGGGTGTGGCGGACCGTCGAACGGGAAAAGGTCAATGTGCTCACCGTGGTCGGCGATGCCATGGCCAAGCCGCTGCTCGACGCGTACCTGGACAATGACTACGACATCTCGTCGCTGTGGGCGCTCTCGAGTCATGCCGCGCTGTTCTCGCAAGGACTCAAGGAGCGGTATCTGGAACTGTTCCCGAACCTCTTCATCACCGACGTGATCGGCTCGTCCGAGAGCGGCAGCACCGGACTCGCGGTGGTGGGCAAGGATTCCGACCACTCGCAGGGCCCGAGGGTGAACTTCAGCGCGCAGGCCGCGCTCATCGACGAGGACGGAAAGCTGGTGGAGCCCATACCCGGCGCCGTCGGGCGGATGGCGCGGCGTGGGCATGTGCCGCTGGGTTATTACAAGGATCCCGAGAAGTCCGCGACCATCTTCGTCGAGATCGACGGGGTGCGGTACGTGGTGCCCGGCGATTACGCGCGGTACGAGGCCGACGGCACCGTGACACTGCTCGGGCGCGGCTCGGAATGCATCAATACCGGCGGGGAGAAGGTGTTCCCGGAGGAGGTCGAGGGCGCGCTCAAGTCGCACCCGGATGTGTTCGACGCCTTGGTGATCGGGGTCGCCGACGAGCGATTCGGCAGCGCCGTCGCCGCCCTGGTGCAGCCCCGTGAGCACGCCGAACTCGATCTGGCCGGACTCGACGCGCACGTGCGCACGAAGGTCGCGTGGGTGCGGCCGACGCTGGCCACCCACGCCTTCTCGCGGTCGATCGGGCTGCCCCGGTAGGAGGCGAAGGT
>NZ_JBSGBY010000743.1:0-3626 GCF_053601505.1 Nocardia sp. NPDC004722 | reverse complement strand
GTCGATGGCGGCCAGCGCGGCGGCGCAGGCGACCGGGTTGCCGCCGTAGGTGCCGCCCAGGCCGCCCGCGTGCACGGCGTCGAGCAGCTCCGCGCGGCCGGTGATGGCCGAGAGCGGCATACCGCCCGCGATGCCCTTGGCCATCGTGATGATGTCGGGCACCACGCGTTCGGCCTCGCAGGCGAACCAGTCGCCGGTGCGGGCGAAACCGGTCTGCACCTCGTCGGCGATGAACACCACGCCGTTGGCGCGCGCCCACTCGACCAGGGTCGGCAGGAATCCCGGTGCGGGGACGATGAATCCGCCCTCACCCTGGATCGGTTCGATGATGATGGCGGCCAGGGAGTCCGCGCCGATCTGCTTCTCGATCCGCGAGATCGCCTCGCGTGCAGCGGCTACGCCGTCCTGGCCGCCGTCGCGGAACGGGTAGGACATCGGCATGCGGTACACCTCGGGCGCGAACGGCCCGAAATGCGCCTTGTAGGGCATGTTCTTCGCGGTCAGCGCCATGGTCAGGTTGGTGCGGCCGTGGTAGGCGTGATCGAAGGCGACGACCGCGGTGCGGCCGGTGGCCAGGCGCGCCACCTTGATGGCGTTCTCCACCGCCTCCGCGCCGGAGTTGAACAGCACGCTGCGCTTCTCGTGATCGCCGGGGGTCAATTCGGCCAGCCGCTCGCAGACCTCGACGTAGGCCTCGTATGGGGTCACCATGAAACAGGTGTGCGAGAAGCGTGCGATCTGCTCCTGCACCGCAGCAACGACTTTCGGGTGCGCCGCGCCGACATTGGTGACCGCGATGCCCGCGGCCAGGTCGATGAGCGAATTGCCGTCGACGTCCACGATGACACCGCCGTCGGCGTCGGCGGCGTACACCGGCGCGGTGGAGCCCACACCCGCGGCGACGGCGGCCTTGCGGCGCGCGGCCAGCTCCTGCGAGCGCGGGCCCGGTAGCTCGGTGTGCAGAGCCCGCTGCTGCGGGAGCCGGTAGGTGATCTCGGTCATTCGGAAGTCCTTCTGCGGGAAAGAGTTCAGGGAAAGGTGTGAAGCGCGCGGTCAGTCGTGCGCGCTCATGACGTGCTTGATGCGGGTGTAGTCCTCGACGCCGTACGCCGAGAGGTCCTTGCCGTAGCCGGAGCGCTTGAAGCCGCCGTGCGGCATCTCCGCCACCAGCGGGATGTGGCAGTTCACCCACACCGCGCCGAAGTCCAGGGCCGCCGAAACCCGCTGCACCACACCGTGATCGCGGGTCCAGACGCTGGAGGCCAGGCCGTAGTCGACGTCGTTGGCCAGCCGCACGGCCTCCGCCTCGTCGGCGAAGGGCTGCACGGTGAGGATCGGGCCGAAGGTCTCCTCCCGCACGATCTGATCGTCCTGATGCACCCCGGTGATCACGGTCGGCGCGAGATAGAAGCCACGCTCGCCGACGCGCTCGCCGCCGGTGGCGATCGTCGCGTGCGCGGGCAGGGCCGCGAGTTTGCCGGTGACCGACTCGAAGTGGCGGATGTTGTTGAGCGGGCCGTAGGCGGCGTCCGGATCGTCGGGCAGGCCGGGCTTCACCGTCTGCGCCTTCTTCACCAGGGCCGCGACCAGATCGTCGTGCACCGACTCGTGCACCAGCACCCGGGTGGCCGCGGTGCAGTCCTGGCCGGCGTTGAAGAACGCGGCATCGCCGATGCGGTCGGCGGCCAGCGCCAGATCGGCGTCGCCGAACACCACGACCGGGGCATTGCCGCCGAGTTCGAGGTGCGCCCGCTTGACCTGTTCGGCCGCCGCGCTCGCCACCGCGATGCCCGCGCGCACCGAACCGGTGATGGCCACCATGTCCAGACGCGGGTGGCTGACCAGCGCCGCGCCGGTGGCCGCGGTGCCCAGCACCACGTTGAGCACACCGTCGGGCAGGATGCCTCGCGACAGTTCGGCGAGCTTCAGCGTGCTGCCCGGGGTGGTGTCACTCGGCTTGAGCACCACGGTGTTTCCGGTCGCCAGGGCCGGGCCGATCTTCCAGATGGCCATCATCAGCGGGTAGTTCCACGGGGTCACCTGGCCGATCACACCGACCGGTTCGCGACGCACATACGAGGTGAACCCGGGCATGTACTCGCCCGCCGACTTGCCCTCCAGCATGCGGGCCGCGCCCGCGAAGAAGCGCAGGTGGTCGGCGCCGGTGGCGACTTCCTCGCTGGCGACCAGGTGCTTGGGCTGACCGGTCTCGCGGCACTGCGCCTCGACCAAGGCGTCCGAATTGGCCTCGATGGCGTCGGCCAGCTTCAACAGCGCGGCCTGACGCTGGCTCGGAGTGGCCGCCTTCCACGCCGGGAACGCGCGATCCGCCGCGGCGACCGCGGCATCCACATCGGACCGGCTGGAGATCGGGCTACGGCCGACCACGGTCTCGTCGACGGGACTGATCAGCTCGAACGACTCCGAGGCGGTGGCGGCGACGAACTGACCGTCGATGAAGTTGCGAAGCGTCTCAGTCATGTATGCCCGATCTCTCTCGACGTGGGGTGCGCTGTGGTTGACCGCCAGTGTGCTGTGTGACACACCCCCGCGTCACCCGCCGGATCGGTGAGTCGGCACAATGTCGTTTCGACAATCTGTACAGATAGCCATGGGAGAGCTGTGAACGCGGGAATTCCGGTGCGCTGGGTGCTGACCCAGCCCGAGCTGGGCCTGGTGCTGCGTGGCGGCGGGGACGGGCTCGGCCGGGCCATCACCTTGGTGCTCACCTCCGAGCTCGCCGAACCGCAGCAGTGGATGTCGGGCGGGGAGTTGGTGCTCACCACCGGCATGGGGTTGCCGCTGGGTCGCGCGGACCGCCAGCGCTATCTGGAGGATCTGCACGCGGTCGGGATCGCGGGTGTCGGGTTCGGCGTCGGCCTGTCCTACGAGACCGTGCCGGAGGAATTGATCGAGGCCGCCGACCGGCTGGGGCTGCCGCTGTTCGAGGTGCCGCTGCCGACACCGTTCGGCGCGATCACCAAGAAAGTCATGCAGCGGCTGGCCGATCAGGAGTACGAGAAGGTGCTGCGCGCGTCGCGGGCGCAGCCGCGGCTCACCCGGGCCGCCATCACCGGGGCGCGGGCGATGAGCAAGGAGCTGGCGGCCGCGCTGTCGGCCACCGTGCTGGTGATCGGCGCGGACGGCACGATTTCCGAGGCGCAGCCGCGCAAGCCCGCCGCCGCGATCATGGAGCGGATAGAGGAATTCCTCGGTACGCGCGGCGACGGCGCGGGCAGCGGCGTCATTCAGGTCAGTTCCGGGCAATACATTGTGCTGCAAGCGATTACGGCCGGGCAGACCGTGCATGGGCATCTCGCGGTGGTGACCGACGGCGCGCTCAGTTCCGTCGATCAGGTGCTGCTCGGGCACGCCAGCTCGCTGCTGGCCATCGACTTCGAGAAGCCCGCCCGGCTGCGTATCGCCCAGAATCGCTTGAACTCTCAGGCCATGGCCATGCTGCTGGCCGAACCGGGCGATCCCGACACCATGTGGCAGACCCTGGCCACCGCCGCCGATCGCACCGGCCGCGCCACCGCGCCCAGTTCGCGGACGAAGATCCCGACATGCTCGAGCGGCTCGGGGGCGTTGACCGGATCGTCGATGGCCTGCAGCACCCGGAACCC
>NZ_JBSGBY010000742.1:0-3641 GCF_053601505.1 Nocardia sp. NPDC004722 | reverse complement strand
TCAGCGTGGTGAGCGACTTGCTCACCGAGGCGGGCAGGCGATCGGCGGTGAAGGCCACCGAGGTGTCCAGGCGCGAATCCACCCGTCCCACACCGTATTGAACGATATTGGCGCTCTTGCCGCCCAATTCGAGAGTCACCCGCTTCACCTGGTCGGCGCATCCGGCCATGATCTGCTTGCCGACCTCGGTGGACCCGGTGAACACCACCTTGCGCACGGCCGGGTGCGTGACGAACCGCGCGCCGACCACCGAACCCTTGCCCGGGATCACCTGGAAGACATGCTCGGGCAGTCCGGCTTCCACGGCGAGCTCGCCGAGGCGGATCGCGGTCAATGGGGTCAGCTCGGCCGGTTTGAGCACCACCGTGTTCCCGGCCGCCAGCGCGGGCCCGAAACCCCAGGCCGCGATGGGCATGGGGAAGTTCCAGGGCACGATGATGCCGACCACGCCCAAGGGCTCGCAGAAGGTGATGTCGACACCCCCGGCGACCGGAATCTGGCTGCCCAGCAGGCGTTCGGGCAGTCCCGCGCTGTAGTGCAGCACGTCGCGGACATTGCCCGCCTCCCAGCGGGCGTTGCCGATGGTGTGCCCGGCATTGCGCACCTCGAGCCGAGCCAGCTGCTCGAGTTCGGCGTCGACGGCGTCGGCGAAGCGGCGCAGCAGCCGCGCCCGATCCCCGGGTGTGACGGCCCGCCAGCTCTCGAAGGCCCGCTGCGCGCGGGCGATCGCGGCATCGGTGGCGGTCTCGTCCGCCAATTCGATGGTGGCGACCACCTTTTCGGTGGCCGGATCGACCACGTCGGTCGTTGTCACCGGTTGCGCTCCCTTCCGTACTGTGTGGCCTGTTCGACCAGCGCCCGCATCAGGCGGGTGTCGGTCGTGTTCTCCTCCGGATGCCATTGCACGCCCAGCAGGAACGGTCCCTCCCGGGTCTCGGCCGCCTCGATGGTGCCGTCCGGGGCGTGCGCGGTGGCGGTGAGATCCGCGGCGAGGGTGTCGATGGCCTGATGGTGGTGACAGTGCGCCTTCACCTCCGGGCCGACGATGGCCGCGACCTGGCTGCCCGGGGTCGTCGCGACCGTGGTGATGGTGAAAACGCCCGGCACCCGGTTGTGTTCGGGGTGCCCGACGACCTCGGGTAGGTGCTGGTGCAGGGTGCCGCCGAGGGCCACGTTCACCAGTTGCAGGCCGCGGCAGATCGCCAGCACCGGCATGCCGGCGGCGCGGGCCAGCGCGAAGAGCCCGAACTCGGATTCGTCGCGGTCGGTGCGCGGGCGGCCGGTCTCGGGGTGCGCGGGCGCGCCGTAGCGGGCCGGATCGAGATCCGCGCCGCCGGTGAGGACCAGGCCGTCGAGGCGCTCGACGAGTTCGGGACGCGGGGTTCCGGTGGGCGGCAACAGGACCGGGATGCCGCCCGCGCGCTCGGTCAGGTCGACGTAGGTGCGCGCCAGCACCGCCGCCTCCACGTCCCAGCGGCCGAAGCGGGCGCGTTCGGAATAGGTCGGCAGGCCGATGAGCGGACGCCTGCCTTCGGTGCTGTCAGAGTCGTTCGAAGCCACGTACCCGCTCCCAGTCCGTGACCGCCGCGTCGTAGGCGTCGAGTTCGATCTGCGCGGCATTGCGGTAGTGCCGCACCACCTCCGGGCCGAACGCCTTCTGCGCGACCTTGCTCTCCCCGAAGAGTTGGGCGGCCTCGCGCAGCGTGTGCGGCACGCGCGGCCGATGCGAACGGTAGGCGTTGCCGTGGAATTCCGGCTCCAGCGGCAGATGCTGTTCGATGCCGTGCAATCCGGCGGCGATGGCCGCGGCGACCGCCAGGTACGGGTTGACGTCCCCGCCTGGGATGCGGTTCTCGAACCGCAGCGACGGGCCGTGCCCGACCATCCGCAGCGCGCAGGTGCGATTGTCGCGGCCCCAGGCAAGCGCAGTGGGCGCGAAGCTTCCGGCCTGGAAGCGCTTGTAGGAGTTGATGTTCGGGGCCAGGAAGTAGGTGAGCTCGCGCAGCGCGTCCAGCTGACCGGCCAGGAAGTGCCGCATCAGCGCCGAGGGCTCGCCGTTGCCGTCGGGGAAGACCGGCTCGCCCGCCGCCGTGCGCAGGCTGAGATGGATGTGGCAGGAATTGCCCTCCCGCTCATTGTATTTGGCCATGAAGGTGATGCTGCGCCCGTCCTGGGCGGCGATCTCCTTGGCCCCGGTCTTGTAGATGCTGTGGTTGTCGCAGGTGACCAGCGCCTCGTCGTAGCGGAAGGCGATCTCGTGCTGACCGGGATTGCATTCGCCCTTGGCGGACTCGACATACATTCCCGCGCCGGACATTTCGGTGCGGATGCGGCGCAGCAGCGGTTCGATGCGCCCGGTGCCGAGCACCGAGTAGTCGACGTTGTACTGATTGGCCGGGGTGAGCTCGCGATACCCGCGCGCGAACGCCGCCTCATAGGTGTCGTCGAACACCAGGAACTCCAGTTCGGTGCCGACGTAGGCCTGTAAACCGTGCTCGGCCAGCCGATCCAGCTGCGCCCGCAACACCTGCCGCGGCGACGCCGTCACCGGCCGCCCCGCTCCGCCGTCGGCCGCCACCTGCTCCACATCGCAGAGCACCAGCGCCGTCCCCGGCCACCACGGCACCAGCCGCAATGTCGCCAGATCCGGCCGCAGCACGAAGTCCCCGTACCCCGTCTCCCACGACGACATCTCGTACCCGTCGACGGTGGTCATCTCCACGTCGACCGCCAGCAGATAGTTGCAGGCCTCGGTGGCGTGATCCAGCACTTCTTCCACGAAATACCGTGCCGAACAACGCTTCCCCTGTAACCGCCCCTGCATATCGGTCATGGCGACCAGCACCGTGTCGAGCTGCCCCGCCTCGACCAGCCCCACCAACTCCGCCACGCTCAACATCCCGGCCCGCATCACGACCCCTCTCGACGTCAACGCCCCCACGCTAAGCGACCCCCGGCCCCGCGCGTGCCCGAATAGCCCAGGAGCCTGCCCGCGTGTCCCGCGCGGCTCAGCGGTCCGTGCGGCAGCGGCCGAACCGGCGGCGGGGCGGGCGGAGGCGGCGACAGACGACGGCGGTGATGCGCGGACCCAGCGATTCGGTGACGTAGAAGTGGTCGCCGCCCAGATCCGCTGCGGCGTGGGCGATCTCGTCTATCGAGCCGTGGATATCGCTCGCGCCGAGCAGGCTCAGCGTCATCTCCACGGCACCGACCGGGGTGAATCCGTCCGAGGGGGCCTTGTCGAGTTCTTCTGCTCGTGATCGCATCGCTCCAATGTCGGTCGGGGGCGGCGTGGCGTCAAGGTCAGCGGTGGGAGGCGTAGGTGGCCAGCGGCGGGAGAGCGGCGAGGGTCAGGCAGATCAGGGCGTTGGTGTATTTGTGTTCGACGAGGATGGCGACGTATTCGCGGAGGATGGCGCTGGGCAGGTAGTAGAAGGCGGTCTTCGCGCCCACGACGGTGGTGTCGAGGCCGAGGCGGCGGGCGAGGATGCCGGTGCGCAGGGCGTGGAAGTTGCTGGTGACCAGGACGATCGGGCCCGGGATGCGGTGGTGGGTGAGCAGTTCGCCGGTGTAGAGGAGGTTTTCGCGGGTGGTGCGGGAGCGGTCCTCGCGCAGGACGGCGGTCGGGGTGAGGCCCTTGG
>NZ_JBSGBY010000741.1:0-3659 GCF_053601505.1 Nocardia sp. NPDC004722 | reverse complement strand
GCGACGGCCACCGTGACCGGTGGCTCGATCAAGCCGAGCGCGGTGAGTTCGCGGACCGCCAGCAGGCAGCCGTAGGTGGTGCGGCCGAGTTCCTCGGCGAGGGCGGTGACGGTGCGGCGGGCGTCGACGGCGGCCAGCACCTCGGCCTGCCCGCCGGTGAGCACCACGCGCCGGCGCCGCACGCGGCGGGCCGGGACGACGGTGACGCGGTCGATGAGTTCGACCGGCCAGACGCCCGCGCCCGGATCGCCGCGCCGCGCGCACTCGTGGATCAGCGCGCCCGGGGTGATCCGGCACGCGTGGGCCAGCCGATGTTTGGGTCCGGCCCGGAATTCCACCACCGGCGCGTCCGGCGGCAGCGGCGGTCCCAGCAGTACCGGCGCCCCCAGCATGACGTAGGCGGCGTCGAAAACCGACAGTAGCGCAAGGGTTTCCAGCCGCGGGCTGGTCAGTAGCCGGTCGTCGCCACCGGTGCGAGCGCGCCGCCAATGCTCGGTGGTGGCCACTCCGGACGCCACCACCATGCGATCGAGTCCGGTGGTGCGCTCGCACTCGGCGGCGACGATGGCACCCTCGACGAGGTGAAATGCACCGTCGCCCACGGTGAGTACGCCGGTACCGTGTTCTTGTTCGAGCCGCCGCAGTTCGATCAGGAGTTCACTGTCCATGATCGTCCTCGGCAAATTCGGTGAGAATTGCCCGCAGCTGGTATCGGGCCATGGCGAGATTGCCACTGTCGCCGTCGAAGAGGATGTGCACGAAAAGCCGCCCGTCGAAATCGCCGTCGATCAAATTCAGCAGGTGATATCCCCGCGTTCCGCACACGATGATCTCGGTGATGTCGTCGCCGGGGAGTCCGGTGACGAGGGCCGGTGAGGTGAGCACCGATCGCACGACATCGGTTGCGGCGGCGGCGTCTTCGTGCTGATCGACCACGTCGTGACGCCCGGCAGCCGCAATGGCCAGACCGCTCGCGCCATCCACGAGGGTGACGCTGCGTGCGCCGGGAATGTCCATGATGCGTTTGAGACATCCGTCAATACCGATCACCGCGCCACCGCTTGTTATCGAGAGACTTCGAGCGAATCCAGACGCTACACATGATGTGCTCGTGATGTGTGGCAAACGCCGGATTAATCGATAGCTCTCATCGTTCTCGCCGGTAGCGGATCAAGAATACTTGACGGTATTAGATACCTTTCGGTTCTGATGCAATGCGACGCAGTGGATATCCAGAATGGATGCGGGAATTGCTCAATACCGCACCGACTTTCCCCGCGATAGGGCAGAAAGTCACCGGGGCATACGGGGATACGGCAGATCCGAGCTGGTGTGCTCGCTGATGGCCAGCGGTCGTCCGATCTGCGGGAAGGCGCGCTGGGCGCAGTTGGGGCGCTCGCACACCTTGCAGCCCGCGCCGATGGGTACGGCCGCCGCCGGATCGTCGAGTTCCAGGCCGCGCGAGTACGCCAACCGGTCGGCGTACTCGATATCGCAGCCCAGTCCGATCGCGAATTCCTTACCGGCCGTGCCGAACCCGGTCGGCGTCGGCGTGGTGGTGCGCGCCACCCACAGGTATCGGCGGCCGTCGGGCATGGCCGCGACCTGGCTGAGCATCCGGCCGGGCTGATTGAACGCCTCGTGCACCACCCACAGCGGGCAGCTGCCGCCGACCCGGGAGAAGTGGAAGGCGGTGGCGGACTGGCGTTTCGAGATGTTCCCGGCCCGGTCGGTGCGGATCAGGAAGAACGGCACCCCGCGCTGGCCCTGCCGCTGCAGGGTGCTCAAGCGATGGCATACGGTCTCGAAGCCGACCTCGAAGCGCAGGCTCAGCAGGTCGATGTCGTAGTGCAGCTCCTCGGCTGAACGCAGGAACCGGCCGTAGGGCAGGATGAGCGCGCCCGCGAAGTAGTTCGCCAGCCCGATGCGGGCGAGGGTGCGGGATTCGTCGGTGAGCGTGGGGCTTTCGTCCAGCACTTCGTCCAGCAACGCGCCGTGCAACAGGAAGGCGAGCGTGGTGGCGATCTGGAAGGCGCGCTGGCCGGGGCGCAGCCGCCGGGCCAGGGTGAGGGTGCGCGACTCGGGTTCGTAGTGGCGCTTGGGGATGCTCGGATCGGCGCCGTCGCCGCGCACCAGCACGGTGACCCCGGCGCGTTCCTCGGCGACCCGGGCCAGTTGCCGGTCCAACGAGCCGATGGTCAGCCCGCTCTCGTCGAACAGCCGCTCGGCCGCGAGATCCAGCTGGGCGATGTGATTGTGATGGTCGTAGAAGAAGTCGCGCACGTCCTCGTAGGGCATGGGGACGCCGGGCGCGCCGGTGGGGGTGGCCACCTTGGAGGACAACAGGTCCAGCTGGTCGGTCGCCGCGCGTAGTCGGCGGTGCATGGCCACAACGATTTTCGCGACCTCGGGCATGCGGGTGGCCAGGTCCTCGACCTCGGCCACCGGTGCGGCATTGCCGCCCGCGGCCTCCACCAGGATCTCGTGCAGATCCGATACCAGACGGGCGTCGGAGTCCGCGGCGAAGAACTGGACATCAAGATCGAACGTCGAATTCAGCTTCAGCAGCACGGGAATGGTGAGCGGTCGTTGATCACGCTCGAGCTGGTTGAGGTAGCTGGGGGACAGGTCCAGGGATTTGGCCAAGGCCGCCTGGGTCATCCGCCGTTCCTCGCGCAACCGCCGTAGTCGGGCCCCCGCATACATCTTGCGCACGTGCAGGATGGTACCGATTCGGCTTCGCAAACATCGCAAATTGGGGAGACTCGCCACAATTTCGCCCACCCTGCGTGCCACTTCCTCGTGGCGGCGGTCCTGCGTAGCATGCGAATTCGGTACTACGGGCGGTTTCGGAAGCGAGTCCCCATCGTACGACCAACCCGAGGCCGCCGCGGTGGAACCGCATCCGGAATGTCCCCGGAAATCGGCGAGCTCATCCCAAAATCAGGTGAACCTGGAGTTCGCCGACCAGGAACCCGAGCACCGCGCCGATGGCGACCAGCTTCCACTCGTCCTGTTTGAACGCCGGGCGCAGCAAACCCTCGTACTCGTCGTCGGTCAGTTGCTTCGTCTTCTCGATCACCAGATTGCGGACATCCAGGGCCTCGATGGCGTGGCGGTCGAAGCCGGAGTGTGCGGCGGCCTTGACGTGATCGAGGACGAAGGTGACGGCGTCGCGCTCGAGGGCGGTGTAGCTGTCGCGGGCGACCATGAGCACGAGCGGGCGGGCGGGGCCGGTCTGCAATTCGAGGAAGTCGCTGACGTGGCGGCTGAGGATCGAGGCCAACCGGTCGGCTCTTTCACCATTGAGAACTGCTTCGAGAATGCGTGCCGGGGTGAGGATCTCGGTGGCGATGAGGTCGCCGTAGTCGGTGCAGACCTGTTCGCGGCGCTTGTGGAAGAGGCCCTGCCACTTGAACGGTCCGATACCGACCGGACGGATCGGCCGGAAGATCATCTGCAACGACAGCCAGTCGGTGACCAAACCGGTGAAACCGCCGAAAGCGGGCATGAGCCAGGCGGAATGGGTCAGCGACCACGTGATCATCTGCACGAAGCCCAGCACCGTGCCGAAGATCAGGCCCGAGCGCACGATGAAGCGCAACTCGTTGCGGCCCACCCGGCGCACCATCTCCACCAGCAGCGACTTGTCGTCCACC
>NZ_JBSGBY010000740.1:0-3661 GCF_053601505.1 Nocardia sp. NPDC004722 | reverse complement strand
ACCATGCTGCTGCTGGTCTACACCGTGGTCTCCGCGCCGCAGGCGGGCTGGGGCTCGGCCCGCACCATCGGATCGTTCGTCGCGGTGCTGGTGCTGGGTGCGGCATTCGTCTACGCGGAGAGCAAGGTTCGCTACCCGCTGGTGCGCCTGGGCATTCTGCGCAAGCCCACCCTGGTCCGGGCCAGCCTGGCCATCATCGCCGTGGCCGGTTCGTACTTCAGCTGGCAGTTCATCACCACGCTGTACCTGCAGGACACCCTGGGCTGGTCGCCGCTGAAGCTGTCGATGGCGCTGCTGCCCGTGGGTCTGCTGGTGGTCGCCTCGGCCTTCGTCTCCGACAAGCTGGTCGACCGCTTCGGCACCGGCCCGATCATCGCGATCACCATGGTGGTCATGGCCGTCGGCTACCTGCTGTACCTGCGCATCGACACCGCGCCGTCGTACCTGACCGTGCTGCTGCCCGCCGTGCTGCTGGTCGGCATCGGCTGGGTCGGCTTCCCCGCCATCAATATTCAGGCCACCAGCGGCATCGAGGATGACGAGCAGGGTCTGGCGGCGGGCGTGCTGCAGACCGCCATGCAGGTCGGCGCGGCCATCGTGCTCGCGGTGACCACCGCCATCGTCACCTCGGGCGTGCCGAGCGAGCCGACCGCGCAGTCCATGCTCGACACCTACCGTCCGGGCCTGCAATTCGCCGCCGGCGTCTCCATCGTCGGAGCCCTGGTCGCCCTGACGGTGTTCCTCCCCAAGTTCCGGGCCCGCCGTCAGGAGGCTCGCGAGCTGGAGGTCGAACTGGTCGGCTGATGACCCACCGGCCGGTACTGCCGCTCACACAGGACCGGCCGGTCACCTGAAAAGAGAAAGGGCGCACCGCATTACGCGGTGCGCCCTTTCGTCTGCGGCTGTTACGGCAGGCGCAGCTCCGCCAGGCGCGGGGCCGCCGCATCCTTGTCGGAGCGAAGGAAGGTCAGCGGTTCCCCGTTGCGGCCCACGGTCGGCCACTCGATGGCCAGTTCCGGATCGAAAGCGTCCAGGTCCCGGTCGAATTCGGGGGAGTACTCCAGCGAGCACAGGTAGTTGACGGTCGAGTCGTCCTCGAGCGACAGCAGCGCGTGCCCCAGGCCCTCGGCCAGGAACACCGCCTTGCGCTCCACATCGTCGATGACGACCGCGTCCCACGTCCCGAAGGTCGGCGAGTCGCGACGCAGGTCCACCACCACGTCCAGGAACGCCCCGCGCACGCAGGTCACGTATTTGGCCTGTCCGGGCGGGGTCTCGGTGTAGTGGATGCCGCGCAGCACGCCCGCCGCGGAGGTGGAGATATTGACCTGCAACAGATCGAAGGGCCGCCCGACGGTCTTCTCGAATTCCGAGGCCTTGAACGACTCGTAGAAGACGCCGCGTTCATCGCCGAACTGGCGGGGCGTGAATTCCCACGCGCCCGGCACCGACAGTTCCCGAATCCCCATGTCTCACTCCCAAGTTCGGCCGTGGTCCAGCAGACCCAGCAGGTATTTACCGTAGCCCGAGCGCACCAGGGGTTCGGCCAGTCTGGTCAGCTGATCATCGTCGATGAAGCCCAGTCGCCAGGCCACCTCCTCCGGCACGCCGATCTTGAGGCCCTGCCGCTCCTCGATGGTGCGCACGTAGTTGGCGGCGTCCAGCAGCGAGTCGAAGGTGCCGGTGTCGAGCCAGGCGGTGCCGCGGGCCAGCACCTGCACGTGCAGGCGGCCCTGTTCCAGGTAGGCCCGGTTGATATCGGTGATCTCGTATTCGCCGCGGTCCGACGGCTTCAGGTCGCGGGCGATGGCGAGCACGTCGTTGTCGTAGAAGTACAGCCCGGGGATGGCGTAGTTGGACCGCGGGTGCTTGGGCTTCTCCTCGATGGAAATGGCCCGGCCGTCGTCGAATTCGACCACGCCGTAGGCGGTCGGATCGGAGACCCGGTAGGCGAAGACCGCGCCGCCGTCGAGATCGTGGAAGCGCTGCAACCGGGTGCCCAGGCCCGGACCGTGGAAGATATTGTCGCCCAGCACCAATGCGGCGCTGCCGGTGCCGATGTGATCGGCCCCCAGCACGAAGGCGCGCGCCAGCCCGTCCGGCTCCGGCTGCACCACGTACGAGATGGAGACGCCGAAGCGGCTGCCATCGCCCAGCAACCGCTCGAAGGCCGCGCTGTCCTCGGGCGTGGTGATGACCAGGATGTCCTGGATCCCCGCCAGCATGAGGGTGGACAGGGGGTAGTAGACCATCGGTTTGTCGTACACCGGGACCAGCTGTTTGCTCACCCCGCGGGTGATCGGGTGCAACCGTGATCCGGTGCCCCCGGCCAGGATGATTCCGCGCATGTCACGAGAGTCTGCCAGTTCGTGCGCGGGCGCGACGGCCAGGTTCCGAGTGGACCTCGAATCGATCACGCCCGTTTACCACGATGCGGATCCGGCGATTTCTGTTGCGTAGGTCACCTTCCCATGGTGTTCTGAAACAACACTATGTGAGATGTCAGCGCCGACTCTCCAACGGTTCGGCGCGCCAACAACGAGGTAGGTGCGCGATGGCTCACGAAGACGTCCCCGTCCAGAACCCGAACCGGACCAGCGCCGCCGCGCGGATGCTCGAGCTCGTCTCCCGCACCATGATCCGCCCCATGGGCGAATTGATGCCCGTCACAGCCGCTTCCATGCCGATGGTCAGCGGCGTCATCAACAACCTGGCCAAGCTGCGCCCCTCGCCCAGCGGCGTGGAACGGGAACAGGTGCAGCTCAAGGGCTTCCGGATGGAGATCGTCCGCCCGGCCGGGGCGAGCAAATCGCTGCGCGACGGCGCGTTGCTCTACATGCACGGCGGCGGCTTCTTCCTCTGCGGGCTCGACACCCATCGCCCCGTGGTCGCCTCGCTCGCCCGCCGCACCGGGTTGCCGGTGATCAGCGTCGAGTACCGGCAGTTGCCGGAGACCGATATCGCCGGGGCCGTCGCCGACTGCCTGACCGCCTACAAATGGTTGCTGGCGCACGGCGCGCCCGCCTCCCGCGTGGTGTTCGCGGGCGACTCGGCCGGCGGCTACATGACCTTCGCGACCGCCCTGCGCGCACGCGACACCGGGCTGCCGGTCCCGGCCGGACTCGTCGGCCTGTGTCCCGCACTGGATCTCGACTGCACCGAGAAGCGCCGCCACCCCAACTACCACCGCGACGCGCTGATCCCGCTCTCCGCCCTGGAATCGGTGGTGAAGATCGGTGCGGAGGTCGACGGCCGGATCGATCCGCGACTGTCACCCGTCAACAACGTGCTGGCGGGGCTGCCGCCCGCGCTGCTCATCATCGCCGAGGACGAGGTGCTGCGCCGCGACAGCGAGATCATGGCCGAGCGCCTCGCCGCCTCGGGAGTGCCTGCCACGCTGGAGATCTGGCGCGGCCAGGTGCACGCCTTCATGGCCATCTTCCCGAACATGCCCGAGAGCCGCGCCGCCCTCGCGCACGTCGCGCGCTTCGTGCGCGAGCGCATCGAGGCCGGCCAGGTCGCCCGTACGGCCTGATTCTGTTCTTACACAAGCGAAACCCCCGCCCGGCTCAGCCGGGCGGGGGTTTCGTAGAGCTGCGGTCCGCGTCTTACTTGGCGGAGATGTGCGGCTCGTTGATGGTGGAGAAGTACTGGATCGCGG
>NZ_JBSGBY010000739.1:0-3674 GCF_053601505.1 Nocardia sp. NPDC004722 | reverse complement strand
GAGCAGTTCGTCGGGAGTGCGGTCGTCCATGGTCATGTGCACATCGTATCTGTATGCAGTTCGGAATATATGTGTTGACCCACAGATGCGTGCATGACAGCATGCATTTGTCCATCTGCATGGATTCGCACTCGATCGGAGTTCCCCCATGACCATCCTCGTCACCGGCGCCGGCGGCCAGATCGGCCGCGCCGTCCTCACCGGACTGCACGCCCGGGGCCTGCCCGTCCGCGCCACCAGCAAGAACCCCTCCGGCCTCGACCTGCCCGCCGGGATCGAGGCGCTCGCGCTGAGCGACGATCCCGAAACCCTTTCCGCCGCACTGCAAGACGTGCGCCAGGTCTTCCTCTACGCCAATCCGGCACTCGCCGACGCGTTCACCGTGGCCGCCGAGAAGGCCGGGGTGGAACACGTCGTGCTGCTGTCCTCCTCCGCGGTCGACGGCCCGAATCCCGACGCCAATCCCATCGGCGCCATGCACGTCGCCGTCGAAAGGTCGCTCGCCGCTTCGACTCTCGACACCACGATCCTGCGTCCCGGCGGATTCGACAGCAACGCCCTGGGCTGGGTCGAGGCAGTCACGGCCGGGCGGCCCATCGAGCTGCCCTACCCGCAGGCCGCCCTGGCCATGATCCACCCGCAGGACATCGCCGATATCGCGATCGCCGCTCTCACCGGAGGCGAAGTACGCGGTCGCACAGTCTCTCTCACCGGTCCGGCGCCGATCAGCTTCGCCGCGCAGATCGCCGAGCTGTCGACGGCCATCGGGCGCGAGATCCCCGTCGTCACCGTCACGCCCGAGGTCGCCCGGGAACAGCTGGCGCGCACCATGCCGCCCTTCGTCGTGGACGCACTGCTGCAGACGTGGGCGGAGGTCGCCGATCACCCCCAGGCCCCCGCCGACACCACCGAAACCCTCCTCGGTGTCCCCGCCCGCACCTTCGGCCAGTGGGCTCGGGAGAACGCGGCCGCCTTCACCGCCGCCTGACCGGCGCGCCCGCACGAGTTGCCCGGCCGTCACGGAAACCGCTGTCCACCAGGGGCGCGACGCGTACGCTCAGACAAATCCCGCAGTCGCCACACGATCTTGGGGAGTTCATCATGGCGTCCGCCGCACCCAAAGCCCCGCCCCTGCCTCTCATTCGCGCTATCTCCTGGTTTCGCGACAACCTCTCCGCTCTACACCGGCGACTGGTGCCCGGCCACATCGCCCTGCTGGAACTGTCGACCATCGGGTATCTCACCCAAGCCACCTGCGCTGCCGCCGAACTCGGCATCGCCGACGCGCTGGCCGACGGCCCGCGCCACGTCGCGGACCTGGCGCGGGCGGTCAATGCCGACGAGGACGCGCTGCGCCGGTTGCTGCGCCTGCTCGTCAGCGGTGGGGTCTTCGCGCAGCGGCGCGACGGGGCCTATCAGCTGACCGGGATCTCGCAGGGCCTGCGCACCGACGCCGAGGTCTCGCTGCGAGATCTGTTCGTGTTCTTGGGATCCGACCTGCACCGCAAGCACTGGTCGGACCTCGCCGGCTCGGTGCGGCAGGGTCGGTCGCTGTGGCCGGAAACGGAAGGCATGGAGTTCTGGCAGTACGCCGAGGAGCATCCCGAAGCCGGGCAGGTCTTCGATCGCGCCATGACCAGCGTGGGCAGTCTGGCCACCGAACCCCTGCAAGCCGCGTACGACTTCGGGCGCTTCGGCACCATCGTGGATATCGGCGGCGGCCGGGGCAGCCTGCTGGTGGACATCCTGCGCCGGCACCCGTCCATGCGCGGCGTCCTCTACGACCTGCCGCGGGTGGTGGAGAGCCTGCCGGAGCAACTGCTCGCGCCCGGACTGACCGGTCGCCTGAGCTTCGAGGGCGGCAGCTTCTTCGACACCGTCCCCAAGGGCGGCGACGCCTACCTGCTCAAACACATCGTGCACGACTGGGCCGACGCGGACGCCGAACGCATCCTGCGCACGGTGCGCACCGCCATGGAATCCGAGGCGCGGCTGCTGATCATCGACATCGTCATGCCCGAGAACCATCGGCCCCACCCGGGCAAGGTGATCGACCTGGAAATGCTGGTCAATACCAGCGGCGGCCGTGAACGCACGCAGACCGAATTCGGAAATCTGCTCTCCCGCAGCGGTTTCGTGCTCACCCGCGTGGTGCCCACGGCGGCCCTGGACTGCGTGATCGAGGCTCATCCGTCCTGGTGACGCCCATCGGTGCCCATCCTGGTGACGACCCTCAGTGCCGGTGGCACCGACGACGGTCCGGGTGTGATCGCACCCAGGCAGCGATCACACCCGAACCCGCCGACGCTGCCCGCGGGGCGGATGCGGCGCAACCCATCCGCCCGGCACGGGCCGCCGCCGCCCTGGTTCCGTTGTGGCGCGGTGACTTTCAGGCGGAGCGGCGGACGCGTGGGCCGACAACCCCTGCGGCCCGATCGGTCCAGCCGTCCGCCATCTGCGCCAACAGGAACCACGCGGCGTGTACTTGTTCGTCCGACACCTTCTCGGCCGTCTTGAGCAGATGCACGGCGCGCACATGCGCCGCCGCCATGGCATCCACCACGGCCCCCAGCGATTCGGCCCGCGCTACACCCCTCGGCAGCGCCCGGCTCGACACCCACTCGTCGATGAACGTGACGAGCTGCGTGCGTAGTTCGTCGATCCCGCCGGTGTCGCCGGGCTGCTCCCGGCGCTGCAGGTGCAGTTCGGCCAGCGCCCGGGCCCAGCGGGTGACCGCGTGGTCGTCGGGCTGATCGCCGATATGACCGCAGAACGCCGCCAGCAGTTCATGCCAGTCGGGCAGTACCGGGCGATCGGCGAAGCGGTACTCGAAACTCGAATCCATCGAGTTCGCAACACGGCCGCTCGCCCGCCACAGCTGTGTGCTATCGGGTTGGGGTACGTACATACCTACCTCCACGGCGGTGCGGGCGCACCCGGAGCCGCGGGCGGTCACCGGACCGCGAGCCCGGCGCGGCAAGGGCGGACCGCGCCGGATCCGGGCAACCGCTATCGGCGAAGGGCACATCTCGATGCGGCACCGGGTGCACTTCCAGAATGACCGCTCGGGCCGTCCCGCCCACTGCCCTTCCCCCGCCCTCCGACTGCCCCTCACCACAGAGACCAACCGACCGGTCTGCCCCCGTTACTCCCCCTCTCCCCCAACGCAATTCGGCCGTAACCCAGCGGCCCCTCAGCCGTCACTCCGTCACACGACCGTGGCCTCACACCCGAATCCACACGGCCGCCGTGGATTCCGGCCGCAGCAGCATCATCGCATGGGCACCATCGCGCACCCCGTCGCAGGGCCGCGATCGATCAGACCTCCCGCCGCGACCGTCGTGGGTCGGTCAGACCTTGACGAGGTCGTCAGCGTGGACGACGGGGCGCTGCATGCTGTCCGGGAGGTCGGAGGTGGAGCGGCCCTTCATGGTTTCGAGTTCGTCGCTGTCGTAGGCGGCCACGCCGCGGGCGACGAGCACGCCGTCGGGGGCGATCAGGTCGATGACGTCGCCGCCGTAGAAGTGGCCTGCCACCTGGGTGATGCCGGCGGCCAGCAGCGAATGGCGGCGTTCGGCCACCGCGGCGACCGCGCCCGCGTCGAGGTGGACCGCGCCGCGGGCGTCGGCGGCGTGGCGGACCCAGAACTAGCGCGCGGACACGCGGCTGGGGAG
>NZ_JBSGBY010000738.1:0-3683 GCF_053601505.1 Nocardia sp. NPDC004722 | reverse complement strand
CCGCAGCAGCTGGCAGGGGAGATTCTGCGGCTGTGTCAGAAGGCTGCCAACCGCGCCGGCCTCGCACTGCGGAAGCAGTTGGAGGAGGCTGGGCTTGATGCGGAGAGCATCGCGAGGGCGGGGCTGCCTACCGAGGCTGAAGTTGCTCGGCAGGAAATCGTTGAGGAGCAGGACTACGATACTGAGCCGCAGAGTTGGCTCAGGTCGGTGTAGGGAGGGCGCTCGTGGTTTCGTCGATGGATGAGTTGCAGGAGCAGGTTCGGCGGCAGCTGTATCGGTTTCAGGACTTGGCGGAGCAGATGGCTGCGGTTCGGGGGCGGGAGACGTCCGAGGACGGGGCTGTGATGGCTGAGGTCGACGGGAATGGGGCGCTCAAGGATCTGCAGTTCAGTAGTGCTGTGAGTCGGATGACGCCGGGGGAGTTCGAGCAGGCTGTGGTGACTACGGCGGCGCAGGCGGCGCGGCGGGCGTTCGAGCGGCGGGCGGAGATCGTGAACCGGTTCAATGAGGAGCTGGCCGAGTAGGCCGGTTTGTTTACACAAGATTGAGCCAGAGTTTGCATCTTGCGGTCTGGCACAACAAATTTCGTACTTGTATCCTGTGCAAGATCAAAGGTAGTGGGAGGGACACTGATGGCTGATCACGTGATGGCGGATTTCACGCCCATTTTGGCGTACGGCACTCAGAAGGCGGCTATCGCGACGCAGGTCGCGGGGTCGGCCGCGGCGGATGTGGCGACTTCGCTCGCGCAGTCGGTGCCGGTGTTCGGGCTCATCGGTCAGGAGTTTCTGGCGGCTTTCGCTGTCGCGCAGGGGAACTTCCTGATGTCCTCGGCGGAGATCGCCGCGGTGCATGCCAACACCGCGACCACCGCGTACGCGGCCGTCGGCGCCTACGGCACCAATGAAGTGACCTCGGCCGCGA
Organism: Nocardia sp. NPDC004722; assembly: GCF_053601505.1. NCBI lineage: Bacteria > Bacillati > Actinomycetota > Actinomycetes > Mycobacteriales > Nocardiaceae > Nocardia > Nocardia sp. NPDC004722. The sequence goes on along the minus strand of NZ_JBSGBY010000738.1, from coordinate 2,759 downwards.
GCTTCCTGTCGTCGGTGCTGTGACCACTCCTTCGAATCCGACCGTCCTGGACGAGCTTCGCGCGAGTCCGGTCGGTCCATACCTCGATACGCCGGTCGCCGATGTATTGAGCAATATCGGGATGCCGCAGTTGCCGCAGCTCCCGTCGATCAGCCTGCCGGATCTGTCGGGGATACAGCTGCCCACGCTGCCGACGATCGATCTGACCTCGCTGATCTCACCGGTCACCAGCCTGCTGCAGTCGTTCGGGACCGGCACCAGCAGCAGCTTCAATCCGGCGAGCATTCTGACCTCGTTGATCAGCGCACTGACTTCGGCCACGTCGGCGAGCAAGTCGGCGACCAGCACGGTCATGAACAGCTGGACCGGTGACGCCGCGACCGCCGCTCAGGACAAGAGCAATACGGTCGAGGCGCAGAGTGGTGAGGTGGCCGCACAGGGCGCGCAGCAGCATCTCATCCTGGCTGCCGCGCAGGCGATCGTCGCCGAGGGCTATGGCGAAATGACTGCTCTCATCGGGCAATTCATCGCGCAGGTGACCGGGGCAGTCGCGCTGCTCGCGACGCCCGCGGGTATTCCCTGGCTGATCGAGACCGCGACCACGACGATCAACGCCGGCATGGCCATCGCCGCGAAGACGAGTCTCCAGCTCGCGGGCAGCACCGCCCAGATCACCGAAGCCGGAACGAAGATCATCATCGCGGGCGCGCCGTTCGCGTCCAATATCGAGTCGCTGGTGAACATGGTCGGCACCGCGCTGCAGCCCATCACCAGCGTCGCGCCGACCGTTGCGGAGAAGGTGGTCGAGAAGGGCGCGTCGGTCGTGTCGACCGGTGTCAGTGACCTCAGTTCGGCTCTGAGCAACAGCAATTCGAACACCAACACGAATAACAACACCAACACCAATACGAACACCAAGACCACCACGCCGACGGTCACCACCACCAAGACCGACGACGAGAAGAAGACCGAGAGCCCGGACACCACCAAAACCGATGGCGGTGGCGGTAGTCCGCTCAGTACTCTCTTCGGTGGTACGACGCCTGCCACCACGACGCCGAATACGTTGGGCGCCAATCGAATTCCGACCGGCGAGGTCACCTCCGGGGCCGGAGTTCCCAAGACGACGACCGAGGCGAACGGGCGCACCACCGCCACCACGACACCGGGCATCGGCGGCGCTTCCGGTGCCGCGGGCCGCGCCGGCGCGGCGGACGAGGAGTCCACTTCGGACCGCTCCGGTCTGGTCACCGGCGCGCACGGCGACGAGGTGGTCGGTGTCATCGAAGGCGTGGTGCTGCCGGTGGTCGGCGCCATCGAGGCCATCGAAGAGCCGCCGGACAAGGCACTGACGCTGTAAGACGTATAGCCAGGGGTAACAGGAGGAATGGCATGAGCACCAACGCATTCGACGGTCTGCGCTTCGACGCCTCGACCGCACGCGATGCCGCGGCCCAGCTGGACGCGCTGGCCGACCGCATCGCCAACGGTCTCGGGGTCGAGCAGGTCAAGCTCGACTTCGCGCCGGCCGGGGCCGACGAGGTGTCGCAGCGGGCCGCGCAGACCCTCAGCGCGGTGGCGGCGTCCTTCGTGAACTCCGGCGGCGACGGCGTCACCGAACTGCGCAATCTCGCGGCGACGCTGCGCAGCCAGTTCGACGCCTTCGGCCGGGTCGAGGACCAGTCCGTCCTCGGTTTCGCCTGAGCGGAGGCCTTCCTCGATGCTGGAACCGACGAAGCCCGGCTTCACCGAGACGGTCTGGGAATCCCGACCGCCCGAGCAGCTGGCACGCGACCTGGTGACGGGTGCCGGTGCGGTACCCGCCGCCGAGGCTGGTCTCGCGTGGACGCGTTTGAGCGCGGGTTTCGCGGCGGCGGCACTCGAGTACGAGCGGATCCTCGTAATCCTCGACAGCGCTTGGGAATCCAAGAACAGCGGGCCGTTCATCGAACGCATCAAGGCACTGCGGGACTGGCTCGGCGCGTCCGCGTCGGCCGCGGCCGGGAATGCCGTGCAGGCCGAAACCCACGCGGCCGCATATGAACTCGCGAAGCTGACGATGCCCGACGTCGACGAGGTCGAGAAGCTCAAGGACATCCAGCAGCTGTTCCAGCAGCTCGGTCCCGCCCTCGGTCCCATCCTGCTCGGCGGGATGGCGGGGAACGAGACGGACGTCGAGAAGGCGAAAGCCGAAGCGGCCCGGGTGATGCGGACCTACGAGTCGGCCACCGAATCGCTCGCCAAGCCTTGGGAACACGAGGCGCCGCCGCAGGTCACTGCCGGGCTGACGCCCACCGAGCAACCGGCCGCGCCGGTGGAGACGCCGGAAACGCCGACGCCCGCGATGCCGTCGATGCCTTCGCTGTCCCTCGGCTCGCTCAACCTGCCGCCGATGCCGCTGTCGCAGCTGCGTGCGAACACCACCGTGCAGGCGGAGGAGACCACGACGCAACGCGTTGTGACACAACCGGTTACGGTCCAGCAGGCCAGTACGGGCATGGCGCCCACCGCCATGGGTGGTGCGAGTCAGGACAGCGACGAGGAACACGTCCTGCGCGCCGGGCTCGTGGGCGCGCCCACGAGTGACGCCGAGCTGGGGCTCACCTCCGGCATGCAGGTCGCGCCCGCCGTGCTCGGTGGCGTGGACCCGGCCGCGCAGCGGCCGCCGGTCGACATCGCCTTTAACGCCGGTAGCACCGGTTCCGAAACCGGCTCCGGGGCAACGGATTCCGGTGGTCGTCAGGGGGCTGCCTCGTGAC
>NZ_JBSGBY010000737.1:0-3687 GCF_053601505.1 Nocardia sp. NPDC004722 | reverse complement strand
AATCCGGCACGCCCACCGCCACACCCCTCCACGACACCATCTACGCCTCACAACTGCCGGGAGAACAGCTCGCTCGCCAGGCGCGGTGAGGCCCGTCTCGGCGGGTGGCGACCCCTGCGCCGCACCGAGGATGCCGGTGCGCCCCACCGGACTCGCCAGGCGGCGGACTCCGCGCGGCGCAGGGGATTCAGCGTGCACGACCCGGCGCGGGGTGGGTCCGAGCTGGGGCAAGGCTCGGCGCACGCGAAGATCCTGGCGGGTGGAATGGTGCCGCGCGCCAGGATCTTCGGGTGTAGGCCGAGCTCAACGCAGTGCGGCGCGGGCTCCGGCGGCCTCGAGTTTGATGCGGGCGGCTTCGGCGGAATCCTTGTCGACCTTTTCGAGGACCGCCTTCGGGGCGGCTTCGACGAGGTCCTTGGCTTCCTTCAGGCCGAGGCCGGGGATGATCTCCCGCATGGCCTTGATGACCTGAATCTTCTTCTCGCCGAAGGATTCCAGCACCAGATCGAACTCGCTCTGCTCGTCGACCAGCTCGACCGGGGCGGCATCGGTGACGGTTTGGACCGCTACCGGTGCCGCGGCGGTGACGCCGAACTCTTCCTCGAACGCCTTGAGGAACTCCGAAAGCTCCAGCAGCGTCATATCTTTGAACACGTCGAGCAACTCGACAATGGTCATCTTGGCCATGATCTACCCCTTGCAACGCTGACCAGGCGATACAAGTAAGTCTAGCCGCGCGGGGCCGCCAAGGTCATCAGATATTCCCGTTCGCTATCGGTCAGCGGGCGTGGCGCCGCGCCGGTGCCGCCGTCGGCGGCGTCGTCGATGGCGACCAGGGTGGAAGTCGCGGACAGATAAAGGAATTCGCCGTCACGGATCTCGTGAGTCAGGGTGAAGGAGGTGGTGCCGACGCGTTCCACCGCCGAAGTCACCGTGACCGGCGCGGTCCGGAAGATCAACGGCATGCGATAGCTCAGCCGCTGGCCCGCCACGACCACCCGCCAGGGCGTGCCCGAAGCGGCATGGCCTTCCAGCAGATTCGTCCGCGCGTCGTCCAGGAACTGTGCGAAGACCACATTGTTCACATGGTGCTGGGCGTCGATATCGGTGCGCCGCAACTGAATGTCGTAGGTATGCATCAGATTCCCAAATCCTTCAGCAGCACGAGCTGGTCTTCCGCCAGCCGCCGCGACGTCTGCGTTACCGGGTCGAAGGCGACCATCGTGCACACCGTCGACGAGTACACCACGTCGGCATCGCGAATCTCGTGCTGCAACACGAACGACGAGGTGCCGATCCGGGTCACCCAGGTCTCGATCCGCACCGGCTCACGGCGGTAGCGCAGCGGCGTCAGGTAGTCGATATCCATTTGCGCGACCACGTTCGACCCGCCGAAGCCCCGCGACCAGAACAGGTCGATGCGGGCTTCCTCCAGGTAGCGCAGGTGCGATGCGCCGTCTACGTGCCCGTCGGCGTCCATATCGGACCAGCGCAGCGGGCATTGGAAAAGATGTCGGGCCACCCGGCATTTCTATCATTCGAGCAAACACGGCAAGCGGGTGCTTACCGCAACCGCCCGGCCACCCGGCGATGGCCGAATCTGCAAGAGTCGTGTCATTGACGCCATGAGCGCCGGGCAGCACGCTGAAGGGCATGCGGGTGGTGCTGATCGTCGTGTTCGACGGTTTCCAGCTGACGGACCTGGCCGGACCGGCCGACGTCTTCAGCGGTGCCGCCGCGCTGGGCGCGACCCCCGGCTACCGGGTCGAACTGGCCGCCGCGCAGGCCGGTCCGGTGCGTTCGTCCTGCGGCATCGAGGTGACGGCCACCCACGGACTCGACACCTGGGACGGTCCGGTGGACACCCTGCTGGTGGTCGGCGGGATGAGCGTGTGGGTGGCGGCGCAACTGCCGGCACTGATCGACGGCATCCAACGCGTGGCGGAGCGGTCCGCCCGGGTCGGCTCGGTCTGCTCGGGCACCTTCCTGCTGGCCCGCGCGGGGCTGCTCGACGGCCGCCGCGCCACCACGCACTGGGCGGGCGGTGAGCTGCTCGCCCAGCAGTTCCCCTCGATCACCACCGAACCCGATCGCATCTACGTGCGCGACGGGCCGATGTGGACCTCGGCCGGGGTGACCGCGGGCATCGATCTCGCGCTGGCCATCGTCGCCGCCGACCACGGCCCGGATCTGGCGCGCGAGGTGGCCCGCTGGATGGTCGTCTACCTGCATCGGCCCGGCGGTCAGAGCCAGTTCAGCACCCCGCTGGCCGCCAATCCGCCCAAGCGGGACGCGCTGCGGGAGCTCCAGGTCTGGATGGAGGAGAACCTGGCAGCCGACCTGTCGATGCCCGCCCTGGCGACCCAGGTGGGCATGAGCACCCGGCATTTCTCCCGGGTCTTCGCCGGCGAGATCGGCACCACGCCCGCCCGCTATGTCGAACAGGTGCGGGTGGCCGCGGCCCGGCGGATCCTGGAGACCACCGATCAGCCCATGGACCGAGTCGCGGCCGCGGTCGGCCTGGGCAGCCCCGAGACCCTCTACCGAATCTTCCACCGTCACTTGGGAATACCGCCGGGCGAGTATCGCGCCCGGTTCACGAAGTACTGAAAGGGGGATTGTCCCATGACATTCCAGATGGCCATCGTCCTCTACCCGGGGATGACCGTGTTGGACGCGATCGGTCCGTACGAGGTGCTGCGGGTGCTGCCCGACAGCGAATTGCGGTTCGTCTCCAATGAGGTCGGCCCGGTGGTGTCCGACAGCGGGGTGCTGGCACTGGGCGCGACGCACACCTTCGCCGAGACGCCCGCGCCCGATCTGGTGCTGGTCGGCGGGTCGGAGGCGTCGACCACCGACGCCATGGCCAACAAGGAACTCATCGAATGGCTGCGGGCCGTGCATCCCGGTACCCAGTGGACCACGTCGGTCTGCTCGGGCGCGCTGGTCCTGGCCGCCGCCGACATCCTGCGCGGGCATCCGGCCACCACCCACTGGGCGGCGCAGTCCTCGCTGGCCGCCTTCGGGGCCGAATCGCGGCCGCACGACCGCATCGTGCGCAGCGGCAAGATCGTCACCGCCGCAGGCGTTTCCGCGGGCATCGACCTCGGGCTGTGGCTGGTCGGCGAGATCGCCGGCGAGGAGTTCGCCCAGATGACCCAGCTGGGTATCGAATACGACCCGCACCCGCCGTTCGACACCGGTCACCCCGACAAGGCGTCCCCCGCGCTGCTGCGCAAGGCCCGCCTGGACATGGTCAAACGCGCCGCCAAGCCGCGCGTCCCGGTGGATATGGCCACCGTCATGTGGCGGCTGACCCTCAATCGCATCCGGGATCGGGCCGCCGCCAAGCGCTGAATTCCCGTACCGTCGGTGGGGTGACCGAGCTGCTCGGCGACCATTTCTTCGCCAATCCGCATGCGTACTACCGGCTTTGGCGTGAGGACGGCCCGGTGATCCGGGTGCACTTCGGTGACGGGGTGCCGCGCTGGCTGATCCTGGGCTACGAGGAGAGTCGCGCGGCACTCGCGGATCCCCGGCTGTGCAAGGACATCGACGGCCTGGAGGCTGTCATCGCCCGCAAATATCCCGGCACCTGGCAGGGCCCGCGCACCCACGACGGCCTGCGGCACATGCTCAATGCCGATCCGCCCACTCACACCCGGCTGCGCAAGGCGGTGTCGCGGG
>NZ_JBSGBY010000736.1:0-3689 GCF_053601505.1 Nocardia sp. NPDC004722 | reverse complement strand
ACAGCACGTGGCACACCTGAAATCCCCCGCAAATGCCTAATTTTGCGGAAGGGAAGCTGTGAAACTGTGAAAGTTGTGAAAGCTCGTCTTGCTAGATTGCTCTCATGCAGAAGATGTACGCGGGGGCACGGTTGCGTTCACTGCGTGAACAGCGCGGGCTCTCCCAGTCGGCGTTGGCCAAGGCGCTGGAGCTTTCCGTCAGCTACATCAATCAGCTCGAACACGATCAGCGCCCGATGACATTGCCGGTGCTGCTGCGCCTCAACGCCCGCTTCGATCTGGACATGGCCTTCTTCGCCGCCGACACCGACGCGCGACTGATCGCCGACCTCCAGGATGTCTTCGCCGAGGACCCCGACGGCGCCGCTATCACCAGCGCCGAGATGGACGACCTCATCGCCCGCGTCCCGGCCGCCGCGCGCCTGCTGGTCGGCCTGCATCGACGGTTGCGCGGCGCGACCGAGCAGATGGAGCGGGTCTCCGCCGGAATCGACGGTGTCGCCATCGATTCCGCCACCGTCATGCCGTATGAGGATGTGCGCGACTACTTTTACGATCGCCGCAACCACATCCCCGCGCTCGATCTCGCGGCCGAGGAACTGTTCGCGCGCAACGACTTGACCCTGGGCGGGCTGGACCTGCAACTGACCCGGCTGCTGCGGGACCGATTCGACATCACGGTGGTGATCCGCACCGATGATCCGGCACAGCCTGGACCCAAGCGCCGCTACGACCCGGAATCGCGGGTGCTCACCATCGCGCGCCGACTCTCCCCGGGTCAGCGGGCCTTCCAAATGGCGACCCAACTGGCTTTTCTCACCCAGGCCGAGCCCATCGCCGACCTGATCGGTGAGGCCGAGACCATGCCCGAGCAGTCCCGTGGCCTGCTGCGGATCGGGCTGGCCAACTATTTCGCCGGTGCGCTGATCCTGCCCTACACCGAATTCTGGAGTTCCGCCGAAACTCTGCGCTACGACATCGAATTGTTGGCCGCGAAGTTCGAGGTCGGCTTCGAGACCGTCTGCCATCGCCTGTCGACGTTGCAGCGCCCGGGCAAGCGCGGGGTGCCGTTCTTCTTCGTGCGCACCGACCGCGCCGGGAATATTTCGAAACGCCAGTCCGCCACCGCGTTCCACTTCTCCCGGGTGGGCGGCAGCTGCCCGCTGTGGGTGGTTCACGAGGCGTTCTCCACCCCAGGCAGCATCCGCACCCAGATCGCGCGAATGCCCGACGGCCGCAACTATCTGTGGCTGGCCCGGACGACGGATGAGAAGACGCCCGGATTCCTCTCCCCCAAACGCGATTTCGCCATCGGCCTGGGCTGCGACCTGGCCTACGCCGACAAGCTCGTCTACTCCCACGGGCTGCCCATCGAGGACCCGCGCACCGCCGTCCCGATCGGCGCGGGCTGCAAGGTCTGCGAGCGCACCGACTGCGCTCAGCGCGCCTTTCCCCAGCTCGGTCGCCCGATTCGCGTGGACGACAACAGCTCCCAGCACATCCCTTACGTCCCCACCACCCCCGCTTGAAGATCGAAGGCGCGCTCGCCTGAGGGTCAGGCGATCATCGGGGCGGCGGTGACTTCATAGCCCAGGTTGGTCAGCACCTCGGTGGTCGCCTTGGCGAAGTTGAGGGTGATGAAGTGCAGGCACGGCGCGCCCTCGTCGATGAGCCGCTGCGCCATCTCGGTGGCGATCTCGATTCCGGCCGCCCGCACCGCGGCACGGTTCTCCTCCGGCCCGTCGCCCGCCGCCTGCTGGAGACGGCTCAACACCGTCGCGGGCAGTGCGCGACCCGACAGCTCGACCGCGCGCCGCACCGAGCGCAGCGAGGTGATCGGCATGAGCTCGGGAATGATCGGTTTCGCGCCCTCGATCGGATCGTGCGCGGCGACCCGATCGCGCAGGCGCAGATAGTGTTCCGGGTCGAAGAACATCTGAGTGATCGAATAGTCCGCTCCGGCACGCAGTTTCGCGACCAGGAACGCGGTATCGGACGCCAGGTCCGGGGAACGGTGATGCCCCTGCGGGAACGACGCCACCCCGACCTTGAAATCGCCGAGATCGCGCACGATCCGCACCAGTTCCTCGGCGTACTCGACGCCTTCAGGGTGCCTGCGCCACTCCCCGAGCGGATCACCCGGCGGATCCCCGCGCAGCACCAGCATGTTGCGGATTCCGCAGTCGGCGTAGGAGCCGACCAGCGCCCGCAGCTCGGCGAGGCTGTGCCCCACGGCCGTCAGGTGCGCGACCGGCAGCAGGGTGGTCTGCTGCGCCAACTGGCCGGTGATGCGTGCGGTGCGGTCCTTGGTGGAACCACCCGCGCCGTAGGTCATGGACACGAAAGCCGGGTGCATGCGCTCGAATTCGCGCACGGCGCGCCACAGGCGGGCCTCGCCCAGCGCGTCCCGGGGCGGATTGAACTCCACCGAGAACGGCACGCGCACGCCGGAATGCGCCCGCAGGCTCTGAACGACGGACCGGCTGCCGGAAGATGTCGGCGAACGGCGTGCGGACCATGCCGTCCTCGCCTGTTCCGCCGTGGGTAGGTAATACATTCTCGCCTCGTGTTCGGTAGTGAGAGCCGCGACCGGCCGGGGTGCCCGCCGAACGGGCACCCCGGCGCGATATCAGCGCAGCGACTTGGCCGCCGCGACCAGGTTGCGCAGCGAGGCGGTCACCTCGTCGGTGCGTCGGGTCTTCAGACCGCAGTCGGGGTTGACCCAGAGCCGTTCGGCCGGAACGGCTTTCAGCGCTCGTTCGAGCGACTTCTCGATCTCCTCGGCACCGGGCACACGCGGCGAGTGGATGTCGTAGACGCCCGGACCCACCCCGAGATCGAAGCCCGCGGCGTTCAGATCGTCGAGCACCTCCATGTGCGAGCGGGCAGCCTCGATGGAGGTGACATCGGCATCCAAACCCGCGATCGCCCCGATCACCTCACCGAACTCCGAATAGCACAGGTGCGTGTGGATCTGGGTGGCGTCGGCGACCCCGGAGGTGGACAGCCGGAACGCGTCGACCGCCCACTCCAAGTACTCGGCCTGATCGGCCTTGCGCAGCGGGAGCAACTCTCGCAGCGCGGGCTCGTCCACCTGAATGATGCCGACACCGGCGGCCTCCAGATCGACCGTCTCGTCCCGGATGGCCAGCGCGATCTGGCGAGCCGTATCGGCCAGCGGCTGGTCGTCACGGATGAACGACCAGGCCAGGATGGTGACCGGACCGGTGAGCATGCCCTTGACCGGCTTGTCGGTCAGCGACTGCGCGTAGGTGATCCAGTCCACGGTCATCACCGCCGGGCGTACGACATCGCCGTAGACGATCGGCGGGCGCACGCAGCGGGTGCCGTAGGACTGCACCCAGCCGTTGACCGTGGCCGCGAAACCGTCGAGTTGCTCGGCGAAGTACTGCACCATGTCGTTGCGCTCCGGCTCGCCGTGCACCAGCACATCGAGGCCGATCTCCTCTTGCAGCGCAATGACTTCGGCGATCTCGGCCCGCATGCGGGCGTCGTACTCGACCTGGTCGATCTCGCCGCGACGCAGCTCGGCCCGCGCCACCCGGATCCGGCTGGTCTGCGGGTAGGAGCCGATCGTGGTGGTCGGCAGCACCGGCAGGTTCAACCGCTCCTGTTGCATCACCATCTTGATGGTGGGCGCGGGTGTCGCGCCGCTGATCCACAGGTCG
>NZ_JBSGBY010000735.1:0-3710 GCF_053601505.1 Nocardia sp. NPDC004722 | reverse complement strand
CGTAGACGTCCTTGGCCAGCACCGGGAACACCGCCGCGATCGCGCCGACCACGGTGGCGATCACCGCGACCGGGTTGAATCCCTTGGTGTACCAGTACTTTCCGGTCTCGGACATGGTGAACAGCTCGTCGACGGTGATCTCCCGCTTGCGCACCAGGTAGTAGTCGGCGATCAGCACCCCGAACAGTGGTCCGATGAACGCGCCCAGCACCTCGAGGGTGTAGTGGATGACGTCCGGGTTGTTGTACAGGTTCCACGGCGTGATCAGCACCGAGCCGACCGCCGCGATCATGCCGCCCATGCGCCAGCTGATCTTCTGCGGGCTCACGTGCGAGAAGTCGAAGGCCGGGGAGATGAAGTTGGCGACGATATTGATGCCGACGGTCGCGATGGTGAAGGTGAGCGCGCCCAGCACGATCGCGAAGGTGGAGTCGATGCGCGAGACCGTCTCGACCGGATCGGTGATGAGCTCGCCGTAGACCGGGATGGTCAGCGACGCGGTGATGACGACCAGCAGCGAGAAGGCCAGGAAGTTGACCGGCAGCCCGAGCAGGTTGCCGCGGCGCACCGCGGCCATGGACTTGCTGTAACGGGAGAAGTCGCCGAAGTTCAGCATGGGCCCGCAGAAGTAGGACACCACCAGCGCGATCGCGCCGAGGATCACCGGCAGGGCGTCCCAGCCGTGGTACTTGACCGACCCCAGCTGCAGGTTGATCGAACCCCATCCGGCCTTGTAGATCAGGTAGCCGCACAGGAAGAACATGACGACATAGACGGCGGGACCGCAGAAGTCGATGAACTTGCGGATCGACTCCATGCCCTGCCAGAACACGGCCGCCTGCACCACCCACAGCACCAGGTACGCGCCCCAGCCGAGCAGCGACAGCCCCAGGAAGCCGTAGTCCTTGGACACCGCGTACGGCGCGAGGCTCGGGAACAGCTTGACCGCCACCACGATCAGCGCCGCCGATGCCAGGTAGGTCTGAATTCCGTACCAGGCCACCGCGATCAGGCCGCGGATGATGGCCGGGATGTTCGCACCCTTCACACCGAAGGCGCTGCGGCACATGACCGGATACGGCACACCCGCCCGCTGGCTGGGCGCGGCCACCAGATTACAGAGGAAATATACGATCGTGATGCCGATGAGCAGCGCGGCCAGCACCTGCCAGCCGGCCAGGCCGAGCGCGAAAAGGCTACCCGCCGTGACGTATCCGCCGACGCTGTGCACATCCGACATCCAGAAGGCGAAGATGTGGTACGCGCCCCAGGTCTGTTTCTTCAGCGGGGCGAGATCATCATTGGTGAGCCTGGGGTCGTAGTCTGGAATCGATTTCTCCGCCGCGGACGCTGCCGCGGCGGGAGTGACGATATCGGTCATGGGGGTTCCGATCCGAAAAGCCGATGTAGTGAGTGGGCTCAAGGTAGGAACGAGCCGTTCCTTACGGATTGCTTTTCGGTTTCCGAATCATTTCGTGAGCCGTATATCTTTCGCGTGACAGCTTTCCGGCTCACGTTATGGCGGCTTTCCGGCTCACATCATGGCGGCGCTGAGGCGTCCGGGACCGGTGGTCAATCCCGGTCCCAGGCAGCCCATCACCATCTCCGGGGTCATCATCTCGTAGTCGGCGGTGACCTGAACCCGGTTGCCGAGCCCGAAACCGTCCACCACCTGCATCGGCCCGACCGTCGGTTGGGCCATGCCGACCGGCCAGGGACCCCAGAGCGTACTCGTCCGCCCGTTGTCCCAGGTGATCCAGACGGTGAGCGGGCCGTCGGCCGGATGCATGCAGTCCGCCCAGGCGATGTGCTCGCCGGTGAAGGTCGCGCCGGTGATGCCCGGGTAGCCGGTGCAGCCCCACAACCGCCCGACCGAGGTGAAGGTGAGCAGGGTCGGTGTCATGGTGATCGCGCCGTTCACCGCGGTCCAGCGGAAGTCGCCGCCGCTGCAGCTGCCGATGGCCTCGGCGCGCGCGGGTGCGGCGGACAGCGGGGCGAGTCCCGCGACCGCGACCGAAACGGTGAGTGCGGTCAAGGCTTTCACGATCGTCGGCACGGCTGCCCTCTCTCGAAGAAATAGGCGCTGAACTGCGGTGATCGCTGTGAACATAAACCCGGCGGTCGGTTTTGAACGGGATTGCCGGTCGCACGCCGTGTCTGATTCCCGCCGCCCGGCGACACCCAGGTGAATCCCTGGCAACATGACCGCCATGGATCTCATGGCGCGGATCGAGGCGGCGGCGACCCTTCTGGCACCGGTGATCCGGCGAACTCCCGTGGTGGCGTCGCGGGTGCTGTCGGAGCGCACCGGCCACGAGGTGTTCCTCAAATGCGAGAACCTGCAGCGCACCGGCTCGTTCAAGCCGCGTGGGGCCTACAACCGCATCGCGAACCTGTCCGAGGCGGAACGTGCGCGCGGAGTCGTCGCGGCCAGCGCGGGCAATCACGCGCAGGGGGTGGCCTGGTCGGCGACCTCGCTGGGGATCGAGTCCACGGTGTTCATGCCGGTGGGTGCGGCGCTGCCGAAACTGGTGGCCACCAAGGCATATGGGGCCACCGTGCATCAGACCGGCGACACCATCGACCAATCCCTTACCGCCGCAAGGGAATTCGCGGAGCGCACCGGCGCGACCCTGGTGCACCCGTTCGACCACATCGACATCGTGGCCGGGCAGGCGACCTGCGGACTCGAAATCCTCGACCAGCTACCGGATGTCGGCACCGTCCTGGTGCCGACAGGTGGCGGTGGGCTGCTCGCCGGGGTGGCCGCGGCCCTGCAACGGTTGAAGCCCGAGGTCCGGGTGATCGGGGTGCAGGCGGCCGAAGCGGCGGCCTGGCCCGCCTCGCTGGCGGCCGGGAAGCCGGTGGCGCTCGAGCAGATGGCCACCATGGCCGACGGCATCGCGGTCGGGCTGCCCGGCGAGGTGCCCTTCGAGCACATTCTCGAGTGCGCGCCCGCCATCGTCACCGTCGACGAGGAGGCGCTGTCCAAGGCGTTGCTGCTGTGCATGGAACGCTCGAAGCTGATCGTCGAGCCCGCGGGCGCGGCCGCCGTCGCCGCCCTGATGGCCTGTGAGGCAGCCGAACTCGCCCTCGAGGGTCCGGTCTGCGCCATCCTCTCCGGCGGCAATATCGACCCGCTGCTGCTGACCCGGGTGATCGGCCACGGCCTCAGCGCCGCCGGGCGCTACCTCGCCGCGCGCATCACCATCTCCGACCGCCCCGGCAGCCTCTCGCGCCTGCTCACCGAACTGGGCCGCACCGGTGCGAGCGTGGTGGACGTGGTCCACTCCCGCACCGAATCGTGGCTGGCCATCTACGAAGTCGAGGTGCTGCTCACCCTCGAGACCCGCGGGCCCGCGCACCGCGACGAGGTGCTCACCGCCCTCGCGGACGCGGGTTACGAGGTGCGCGTGGAGGACTGAGCCGTGGGTCAGTGCGCGCCACCGAGTTCCAGCGCCAGCACCCCCAGGATGACGAGCACGATCCCGCCGATCTGCACCGGCGTGATGCGCTCGTCGAGGAACAGGGCCCCGATGGTGGCCACCGCGACCACCCCCACCGCCGACCAGATCCCGTACGCCACGCCGATGGCCATCCCCCGCTTCAACGCCTGCGACAGGAAGTAGAACGCCGCCCCGTACCCGATCACCACGATGATCGACGGCACCAGCTTGCTGAACCCCTCGGAGATTTTGAGCGACACCGTC
>NZ_JBSGBY010000734.1:0-3715 GCF_053601505.1 Nocardia sp. NPDC004722 | reverse complement strand
GGCAACCCGATCACACACCCGGCCGCCATGCCGACGGCCGCACCGACCAGGCCCATTCCCACGCCGGCGGCGATGGACGTGCCGACGGCGCCCACGCCGCCGCCGATCCCGCCACCGACCGCCGCGCCGTCGAGTCCACCGGCGCCGGCGCCGAGGGCGGCGCCCGGCGCGTCCACGTCGGCCGCGACGTTCTGGACCGGGTCCGGGGCATCCTGTCGCGCGATCGCGGTCACCGGCGCGGCCGAAGCGGGCGCGGCGGTGATCGCCGCCGCCGAGAGTGGAATCGACGCGACCAGTGCGGTCGAAATAATGGCCTTCTTGAAGTTCATCTCTTCGCCCTTCTCGTACTCGAACTGCTCCGACAATTCCTTCACCACAGCAGGACGAGAAGAAGGTTATGTAATGTGCCGGGGCGCTCGCCTCGGCCGAAAAGCCTATTTATCGACGCCCGGCTGATCGGCCGATCGGCCGACCTGGCCGGTTTCCCACGCCCACGCCGCGATCTCCACCCGATTGCGGACATCGAGCTTGGTCTGAATATTGCCGAGATGGGCCTTCACCGTGCCCAGCGCCACCGAAAGCCGTTCGCAGATCTCCTGATTGGTGAGTCCGCGTGCGACCAGCCTGGCCACATCCAGCTCTCGGTCGGACAGCTGATGGGCATCCGGCGTGGTGGTGTGCGGCGCGGCGGGTTCCGGTAACCGGCCGAGCTTTTCCAGCAATCGCACCGTGATCGACGGCGACACCAGGGCATCGCCGCGATGGGCCGCCCGCACCGCGGCGACCAGCAGTTCCGGGCCCGCGTCCTTCAACAGGAACCCGCAGGCGCCGCCGTGCAGAGCCCCGTAGACGTAGTCGTCCTGATCGAAGGTGGTCACCACGACCACCCGCAGCGGGTCCGGCACCTCCGGACCGGCGAGCAGCCGTGTCACACCCAGCCCGTCCAGGCCGGGCATCCGCACGTCCACCAGGCATACGTCGGGTCGCAGTCGTTGCGCCGCCGCGATGCACGCCAGCCCGTCGCCGACCTCGGCGACCACCCGAATGTCGGGCTGCGCCTCGAGGATCAGACGAAAACCGCTCCGGACCATTTCCTGGTCATCGGCGATCAGGACACGTATGACCGAAGGAGTCACGGTCCGATCTTGCCATCCGCGAGGGCCGCCGGGGGCACCTGCGACGACAAGCAAACGTTGAGTGTTGCGTTAGCGGCCTACGCGTAGATAGTTCGGTAGGCCGCGAATCGGCTACAGTTTCGGTGTTTTCGGGTCGGCCCTCGAACGATCACACCGACCGTCTGTAGTACCTCGCGCGCTGGTGGGTCCCGGCACGCGGAGTGGAGAGTGGGAGATCGTCATGCTGTCCGAAGGTGACGTTTTTGCCGAGTATGTCATCGAACGGCAGCTCGGCCGGGGTGGCATGGGTTCGGTGTATCTGGCCAAGCATCCGCGCTTGCCGCGGCTGACGGCGCTCAAGCTGCTGAATCGGGAGATGGTCTTCGACAAGGAGGTCCGGGCCCGGTTCGAGCGTGAGGCCGACCTGGTCTCGCAGCTGGACCACCACAATATTGTCACCGTCTACGACCGCGGGCTCGAGGACGGCCAGCTGTGGATCTCCATGCAGTACATCGACGGCGTCGACGCCGCGAGCGTGACGCCGCAGACGCTGCCAGCGGAGCGGGCGGTGCAGATCGTGGCCGAGACCGCCGACGCCCTGGACTACGCGCATCGCAACGGTGTGCTGCACCGGGATGTGAAGCCCGCCAACATCTTGCTGGCCCGCTCCACCGGGGGTAAGGGCGAGCGGGTGTACCTGACCGACTTCGGGATCGCGCGGCTGCGTGACGACAGCGGTCATCTCACCCAGACCGGCACGTTCACCGCGACCCTGGCCTATGCCTCGCCGGAGCAGCTGACCGGTTCCGCCCTGGACGGCCGTTCCGACCAGTATTCGCTGGCCTGCACCCTGTTCTGGCTGTTCACCGGGCACGGCCCGTTCTCGACCACCAATCCGGCCGCCGTCATCCAGGGCCACCTGCAGAGCCCGCCGCCGCCGGTGAGCAGCGCGCGCCCGGGTCTGCCGCCGAGCCTGGACATGGTGATCGCCAAGGCGATGGCGAAGCGTCCGGAGGACCGCTTCCCCAGCTGCGTCGAATTCGCGGCCGCGGCCCGGCGCGCGCTCGCGCAGCCGAGCGCGCCCGCCATGCCGCTGGTCGGCCGGACCGCCCCGCCGATGCCGGTGCTGCCGCAGCCGCTGACCGGTGGCCAGATGCCGACCGGCATGCCCATGTACACCGGTGGCGCGATGCCGCGTCCGCAGACCGGCCCGGCCCAGCCGTATCCCGCTCCGACGCAGATCAATCCGACGCCGCCGCATGTCACCCAGGCGCCCGCGCCGGTGAATCCGCCTCCGGCACAGTTCAATCCGGCCCCGCCGAAGCCGGTGACCGGCAATTACACCGCGCGGGGGACCAACCAGTACACGCAGCCGCCGTCCTACGCCTATCAGGCGCCGGGGCAGCCGCAGCGCCCGCCGGTCGCGCCGACGGGTGGGCATCGCGTCGCGCCGCAGAAGTCCAATACCGGCCTGATCATCGGCATCATCGCGGCGGTGGTGGTGCTGATCATCGTGGTGGTCGCGGTGGTGGCGGCCGCGGGCAGCAGCAAGTCCAGCACCAGCAAGGGCGCGGATCAGACGTCGGCGGCGGTGGCTCCCGCCGCGGACAAGCAGGTCGACTGGTCGACGGCGGCCCAGGCCTTCCCGAAGTTGTTGCCCGCCACCAAGACCGGCGGCAAGGGCTTCAACGGCGCGACCTGCTGGGTGGCCGACTCCCCGGTGGCCTCCGATGCCACCGACGGCACCCCGGACTTCGGCCAGTACGCCGTGCAGTGGCGCTGCTACGGCGGCAGCAACAACGCCGACCCCTTCTACCGGATCTTCGGTTACGCCTCGGCCGACGCCGCCCAGACCGTGGTGAGCGGTCTGTCCGGCAGCAAGTCGCAGGGTACGAACGGCGGCAAGTCCTACGTCAACTACCAGTTCACCGACGACGACCACCCGCGCCTGGTCACCGCCTTCACCGGTGACCACGCCCAGTACCTCATGTACACCGACGGCCTCTCCGACGGCATGGACGACGTCCTCAAGTGGTGGAAGAACGCGCCGCTCAGCTGAGGTTGACCTGGGCATATGACAGCCCCGCGCCGGGCACGTAGGGTCGCGAACCGAAGGAGTCGGTCGAAAGGGCATCTGTGCTGCGCAGCGGAGAAAGGTTCGCCGGTTACGAGATCGAACGCGAACTCGGCCGCGGCGGTATGGGATCGGTGTATCTGGCCCGCCACCCTCGACTACCCAGGCTGATCGCGCTGAAACTTCTCAGCCGGGACGCGTTCGGCGATATCGAGGTGCGGCGGCGCTTCGAGCGCGAGGCCGACCTGGTCGCGCAGCTCGAGCATCCGAACATCGTTCCGGTCTACGACCGCGGCATCGACGGCGATCAGCCTTGGATCGCCATGCGCTACATCGACGGTCCGGACGCCGCGCAGTTGGAGGCGGCGAAACTGCCGCCGCGCCAAGCCATCCGGATCATCGCCGAGACCGCGAAGGCGCTGGATTTCGCGCATCGCCGCGGCGTGCTGCACCGGGATGTGAAGCCCGCCAACATCCTGCTGGAGTACGCGGACGGCGAGGAGCGGGTCTTCCTGGCGGACTTCGG